>JAOZMV010000151.1 GCA_029934095.1 Desulfuromusa sp.
GGCTGACCAAAGGTTGCCCGGAAGGGTTATTATTAGTCGTCATCAGCTTTCTCCTGAATTTAGGTGTCATTTTCGAACAAATCCCCTCTCACTCCCCTTTGTCAAAGGGGAGAACTATATCTTCCCCCTTTAGCAAAGGGGGATTGAGGGGGATTTTCTTACCGTCAATCCTCCAACGTCGAAGTATCCCCTTCGGGAAGCCCAAGTTCCCGGGCTTTAAGAAGTCGGCGCATAATTTTACCACTGCGGGTCTTGGGCAAATTATCGGTAAATTCGATCTCCTTGGGAGCCACCGCTGAACCAAGTTTTTTCCGCGCAAAGCCAAGAAGTTCCAACCTTAACTCCTCACTCTCAACAACCCCCGACTGCAGGGAGACAAATGCCTTGACCAGTTCACCGATCATCGGTTCTGGTTTACCGATTACCCCGACTTCGGCCACTGCCGGATGCTCCATCAGTGCACTTTCAACCTCAAAAGGGCCAACCATATGTCCCGAGGTTTTAATGATGTCATCGGCACGTCCGACAAACCAGAAATAGCCATCGGCGTCCCTTTGAGCTAAATCACCGGTGATATACCAATCATCGACAAAACATTGACGATAGCGCTCGTCATCATGTAGATAGCCACGAAACATCGACGGCCAACCAACCCGCAACGCAAGCTCACCTTCGCAGTCAGGCTGATTTTCCAGTTCAACCCCCCCGCCAGCCGTCTTATGGACAATGGCGGCCTCAATCCCCGGCAGTGGAAGCCCCATCGAACCGGGCTTGATATCCAATGCCGCATAGTTGGCAATCATGATGCCACCGGTTTCGGTCTGCCACCAGTTGTCGTGAATCGGCAGCCCCAGCGCCTCTTCTCCCCAAACCACCGCTTCGGGGTTGAGCGGCTCGCCAACACTGTGAACCAGCCGTAACCGGGAAAGATCAAACTTTTCTCGCGGTTTCATCCCACCGCGCATCAACATGCGAATCGCGGTTGGCGCCGTATACCAGACATTAACCCGGTGCTGCTCCAGATTTCGACACCACCGTTCGGCCTCATAATCAGCCTCATCAACCAGATTCGTCACACCATTAACCAGCGGTGCAATAATTCCGTAAGAGGTGCCAGTCACCCAGCCACAGTCAGCTGTGCACCAGAAAATATCGTCGGGATGGAGATCGAGAACATATTTTCCGGTCAGATAGTGGGTCAACACGGCATTATGGACATGAATCGCACCTTTCGGCTTTCCGGTCGTGCCACTGGTAAAATGGAGCAGTGCCATATCTTCCGGATCGGTTGGCGGGATGATAAATGTGGGGGAAGCGTCGGCCAGCAAACGTGACAGTGACAGCACATTATCGGCCTGATCCTCATCACTGTCGGTCAACAGAATGTATTCAAGTTGTGGTAGTGATGATCTGAGTTTGGCAACTTTTTTGCGATAGAGACGTTCACTGGTGACCAGCACCCGCCCATTGCCCCGTTCAAGACGCTGGGCAATCGGTTCCGGGCCAAAAGCGGAAAACAGGGGGCAGAAAACACTGCCGTTTTTCAGACTGCCGAGAACCGCAAAATAGAGTTGTGGAATTCGTGCTGAGAGGCTGAAAACCCGCTCACCCTTCCCCACCCCCAAGGTGCGCAGCACATTAGCAAAACGGTTGCTTTGAGCTTTGAGATCGGCATAGGTAAAATCCTTAACCTCTCCCTGTTTTCCCAACCAGCGCAATGCGACCTTTTCAGCGGCACTGCCATCGGCATGCCGGTCAACCGCCTCATGGGCAATATTCAACCCTCTCCCATCGGGAAGACCATCCAGCTCTTTCCGTACCGCATCCCAGGAAAAATCGGCACAGGTCTGTTGGTAATCGACAAAATTAGGGGGTGGTTGATAGGAAGCGAGTGATTTGGTGATGATGGGCCAGTCCATACCAGAAACCTCCATACTCGACCGGAATCTTCCGGAGGCTTAGATCCGGAAAAAGTCCGGGAAATCAGAATGACACTATAGAAAGTATAGCAACGATCATGTTGATAGCAAGGTTATCCAGAATATACCAATTATGTTGGTACTACACGGGCATCAAAGCAGTGTTAGATGAACTTCCTCTTGGCAAGGTACTCATCAAGATCCACTCGTCCTTTGGCATAATCATCGTGCCAATTCTCCGGGACAGCCATTTGTTTGTACAATTGCACCCTTTCCGCCTCTAGCAGTTGCCTGGGCCGATCCATAAAATCTGCGGCACAATACACTTTTCGGCCCACTGTCATGGATAACTCATCCAGCCAGACGGCACCTTTCATACTGCGCATCAAGTGATGGTCAAGAATAACAATCTCGATATTACGTGCCAGGCGCACTGCATTACTCCAGGCACGTTCACCTTCGGCTTTGCTGAGCCGATCGAGATAGAGAGGCGGACCGGCAGCGAGTAAGATGTCTGGCCGCCAGTCCAGCAGCAGGTCAACGGTCAGATCATCGAGCAGCTGGATATCGGAGGCATGCACGAATACCTGATTATCCATCTCGACTCGTGTCATCATCACGGTGCTGTTCGATGCACCATGGGGTACAGCTTGAGAAAATGCCAAGGGGCCCTCCGAACACCCTTCTGCAATCTGCATGTTTATTTTCGACAGCTCCGCCAGATCAAGGAAACGTTTGTTCATCCCAACAGAAAGACCGTCAGCGGATTTGCTCCAACAACGCAGATCACAAAAGTTGGATGGCAGTGCCTGAATAGACAATTGGTAGGGGTTCGCATCAGCCAGTGGCACATGATCACCGTGGACATGGCTAAACACCACATCGGTAGCATCATTCAACACCCGCAAAATATTCTCGCGCACTCTGCGCCCTACGGCTACCTGCAACGGATGGGGAAGCAAACCGTGCCGCACATAACCCAATGCAACGCCGGGATCAATGACAATGCGCCGATCAGGTAGCGACACCAGGCAACAAAGACTGCGTACCCCCATGGATTCCGCACCAATGATTTCAATATTCACGCCGCCACACCCCTCCTTTTGTCTTGACTCGCCTTAGAGCTGGACAACCATATCGGGTCGCGTTGAAAAAAATAGCTATATTTTAAACCCCTCCTGTGGCCTCAAACTGTTCCAGGGCTTCCAATGCTTCCGACCCGTAAACAGCGGAAGGCCCTCCCCCCATAAAGAGTGCAACACCGATGGTCTCGACAATTTCTTCCCGGATTGCTCCGGCTTTGAGAGCGTTATGGACGTGAAATGAGATGCAGCCGTCACAGCGGACAGTGATGGCGATGGCCAGGGCGATGAGCTCTTTGGTTTTCGTGCTCAATGCTCCTTTGGCTACCGCCCTCTGATGGAGTTGTGCAAATCCAGACATAGGGCCAGGAATCTCTTTCCCAAGCTTGTTCATAAGATTCTGAATGTGATCGTAATATTCCGGATAGTTTTTTCCCATTTTCTGTTCCCCTTTGCTCTGTGAGTTGGGTAATTATCTTCTCTCGTTATCAACCATAGACCTAGTTCCTAAACCTCCGATGCGAGTTCTGTTTTTTTACAAAGGTGGCGCTGGTTACTTTTAAAGGATAGTCCGGAGAGGGAAAAATGCAAGGACGAGGTGGCAACCTATCAGTTTTTTGATTAAACTGCTTGATATCCTCAACGCAAATAAAAAGAGGGAGAAAGAGGAACGCTTCCCAGAAGAAAAATAGTAAGTTTTGAACTGTAAAGTGAGGGTATTGAGTCTGGCCAAATCTGGCTTACGACATTTCACCTCTGCAGATTTATAAGGTAAAAACGTTAGCCGCGATACTCAGTCACAATCAACCAACCAGAATGAACCAGCTCATCAACTGATTCTCAAAACCTTGGCACCGCGAATCTTTCGATTCTTCAATTCAAGGAGGGCCTTATTTGCACCTTCCAGAGGAAATTCTTCGTAGGTGGGGTGAAGCGGGATTTCTGCTGCCAGTTTAAGAAATTCAGTGACATCATTACGGGTGACGTTGGCGACAGTTTTGATCTCTTTTTCCATCCACAGATCATGAGGGTAATCAATCCCGGCAAGTAAATCGCGGTCATTATCTTCCTTGCGGATCGCATTGATCACCAGTCGGCCACCGGGTTCTAATTGCCGCATGGCCGCAATAATTGGACGCCAGGCCGGGGTGGTATCAATAATTGCCTCCATCAGTTCCGGGGCAGCATCTTCAGTCCCGCCAGCCCAGGTTGCACCGAGTTCCAGAGCAAAATGTTGTTCTTTTTCACTGCGGGCAAAAACATAGACAGGGAGATCTGGATACTGATGCCGAACCAGTTTCAGTACCAGATGGGCAGAGGCTCCAAAACCGGTCAGGCCAAGGGCACCGCCAGAATCGAGATTGGCAAGAGAGAGTGAACGGTAGCCAATCGCTCCGGCACAGAGCAATGGAGCCGCTTCGGCATCGCTGAAGGTTTCGGGGAGAGGATGGG
>JAOZMV010000152.1 GCA_029934095.1 Desulfuromusa sp.
TTCAGCCTTGAAACCCATTGCTGTCTGTGGAGTTAAATCGATAAGAATCTTAAGATGCTCTACCGCCTCTGCAGTCCTCCCTTCTTGCAACAGTACAACAGCCAGTCGATAACGTGGTTCAAGAAACTTCGGCTCAATCGCTATGGCGCGCTGCAGCAAAATTCGTTCTTTTTGTAGATTTCCCAAAGCACGATAAACTTCGCTTTTAAAATAATATGACGGAACATAGCGTGGATCGAGCTCTATTGCTTCGTTCAAATAAGCAAGTGCAGCAGGGTAATCTTTTTTCATAAAATATGTGTACCCTTTGCCGGCAATAGAGACGGTAGAGTTCACAAACAGAAGATTATGTGCGGCTTGATCAAAATAATAGAGTGCTTTGTCCCACTCTTTCATATCCAGATAAAGGGAGGCGATGTTATTTTGATAACGGGGATCGTTATCAGAGATTTCAAGAGCTTTTAAATAATGTATTTCTGCGAGAGCATAAGCTTTTTTACGTTGATAGGTTTGTGCCAGTGCAACCTGAATAACATCACTTTCCGGAGCCAACTCCACCGAAATCAACAACTCTTTCAAGGCCGCTGTCGGATTGTTAGCTTCAATGTTACCAAGAGCCAGTTTGTAGTGAACATTGGCCCGATAAAGATCACTCCTCTTCTCCTTTGGCACGACAGGAACACAGGAAACGAGAGAGAAAATCATGATAATAGCTAAAAGTTTCAACATACTAAAAGCTGACTCCTCAGGTTAAAACTACATTGAAGCAAAAAAACGTCCTAAACTTTTCAGGCTGCGCGAGCGTAGCTTTTCTATCTCTTGTACTGGTATTTCAGCAGAGACCGGGGCGTCTGACTCTTGTACTGGTATCTCAGTAGAGACCGGGGTGTCTGGCTCTTGTTTCTTAGGAGGTTGACAGATCGGCAAAGCTGTCCAGTAGGACTGTTTTTTCTTAACTGATAATAAATGGTAATCTGTTTCAGTCAGGACAAATCCCATTGATTCGACAAAACTATAGCCCTCTTCATAAGTCTCTTCTGCATCTGCAGATGACACTTCACCAAATTCAGGGACAAAGCAAATTGAGCATTGATTCTCGGTTAAATAAAAAGCCACAACAATGAGGACCTTGTTGCCACCTGAAATTTGCAACAAATAAGCCCGACACAACTGTGGCGGATATTCGGCAAACGCAAGCTGCACACTGCTCGATGCAGAGTGAAGATGGGTCACTTTTTCAGCCGGGACGTTCAGATATTTTAACTGTTTGTGCTGGATAAACATCAACCGTTATCCTTAGTATTAAAGGAATAGGCAACAGACCGCCCATTAGAACACATTTAATCAATATCGGCAAACTCGGTCAGCAGTTTGATTTTTTTATAACGATCACTGATTTCGAGATAATCGATATCACGAAGTCGATCAAGGCTGAATTTTTCTACCGTGAAAGAAGCCATGACTGTCCCGAAAACCGTTGCCTTACGCAGATTTTGTTCACTCTGATTGCTGGTTGCAGCGAGATAACCAATAAATCCACCGGCAAAGGTATCACCTGCGCCGGTGGGATCAAAAACTTCTTCCAGGGGGTAGGCAGGGGCTGAAAAAATTGAACCTTCACCGAACATTAACACCCCGTATTCACCCTGTTTAACCACTAGAGTTTCAGGACCAAAACTGCGAACAATGGCAGCGGCTTTAAGGAGATTGGGTTCATCTGCCAGTTGGCGCACTTCGGCCTCATTAATAATCAGGATATCAACTTTAGCGAGAGTTTTAATCAGTTCAGCTTTTTTCCCTTCAATCCAGAAATTCATCGTATCGCACGCAACCAGCTTTGGATTTTTAACCTGCTGGAGAACTTCCAGTTGCAATTCAGGATCGATGTTCGCCAGAAAAACATATTCTGCATCCCGGTAGTTTTCAGGTAATACGGGTTGAAACGATTCAAAAACATTGAGATGAGTTTCCAGAGTATGTGCTTCATTCAAATTGTAATCGTAACGCCCCTTCCAACGAAAGGTATCACCACGACTTTTCTGTAAACCAGCCAGATCAATATTGCGGCTCTTTAAAAAATCAATATGCTGTTGCGGAAAATCGTCCCCAACAACAGCGACCAGATTGACATCAGTAAAAAAACTGGCCGCCGTAGAAAAATAGCAAGCTGACCCACCAAGAACATCATCAGCGACGCCAAAGGGAGTTTTAATGGAATCGAAAGCAACACTACCTACAACAAGAATACTCATTTATCAAATCCCTCTATAAATATTTACCGATGATTGGCTCAAGAGCCTGTTGCGTTTCGAATGGAATCAAACTTTTGTCGGTCATAATGGCAAACTTGAGCGCTTCTGCACAGGGACAATTTCTCTGTTGCCGTTGCTGAACAATCATAGTTACAGCGGTCTTGATGATTTCCCTTGCTGTCGCAACGTTCTTCTGAATGACTGCTATGACCGCCTCGACCGAAACATCATCATGTCCTTCATGCCAGCAATCATAGTCGGTTGCCAAAGCCACGGTTCCATAACAAATTTCGGCTTCGCGTGCCAAACGAGATTCAGGAAGATTGGTCATGCCAATAATATCAACACCCCAACTCCTATAAATATGCGATTCGGCCCTGGTTGAAAAATTTGGACCTTCTATGCAGACATAAGTTCCCCCCTGATGAACAGTAGCCCCAATTTCACGGGCCGAGTCAACCAGAATAGCAGACAAATCAGCGCAGACAGGGTCGGCAAATTGAACATGGCCTACCACCCCGTTACCGAAAAATGTTGAAGCTCGTTTTCCCTGAGTACGATCAAAAAATTGATCCGGTACGACGATATGTCCGGGAACGATCTCTTCTTTCATACTACCAACAGCTGAAACTGAAATGATATGCTCAACACCGAGAATTTTCATCCCGTAGATATTGGCTCGATAATTCACCTCAGATGGCAGCAGTCGATGTCCACGTCCATGGCGCGGCAGAAAAACCATCTGTGCATCACCAAGAGTTCCGGTTATGTAGACGTCTGAAGGGTCACCAAAAGGTGTTTCCAGTTTCACCTCTCTAACCTCGGTCAGCCCCTCAATCTCATAGAGTCCACTGCCGCCGATAATACCGATAACCGGCTGTTTCATACTCATACTCCTCCTTATCTGACGATAAGACAAAACTCAAGTTACTGATTGAGCGTCAAGTTTCCCTTTTAACTGACCACAAGCTGCAGAGATATCCTGTCCCTTACTGGCTCGAAGTGTTGCCACGATATCCCGCTGCAACAGATAGCTCTGAAAAGCTTTGACCGACTCTTCTGTGGGAGCTTTAAACTCAGCCCCTTCGTGTTCGTTGTAAGCAATCAGATTGACCTTGCTGCGAACTCCGTGCAGAAGTTTCACCAACCGTTTGGCGTCAGCCATCGAATCATTCACCCCGTCAATCAAAGTATATTCAAAGGTCACCCGCTGCTTGGTCTGCAGGGCATAGTCCCGGCAGGCATCCATCAGGACATTGAGGGGATAACGCTGATTGACCGGCATCAACTGGCTGCGAACTTCATCGGTCGTCGCATTGAGTGAAACGGCCAGCTGAACTTTGATCCTTTGGCTCAAGGCTTTGATTTCAGGAACCAGACCACAGGTCGACAGCGTCACCCGACGAGTTCCATAACCGAGGCCATCGTCCAGATAAAAGATCTGCAGGGCAGTCACCACGTTGTCCAGATTATGAAGTGGTTCACCCATCCCCATGAGCACAATATTAGTTATCGGCCCATCCTGCAACGCCGCACAAACTTGATTGACAATCTCCTCTGGACGTAGATTCCGAGCCAAACCAAAAGTTCCCGTCATACAAAACTGGCAACCCATGGCACAACCAACCTGAGTTGAAATACACAGGGTCGCACGACCTTCGTCCATCGGAATTCTGACTGCTTCGACAGACAGTCCATCGGCCAGACGAAATAAATATTTGCGGGTTCCATCAGTGCTGGTTTCAACAACCTCTGGCTGCCAGGAAGAAATCGTGGCTCTCTCTTGCAACTGCTGGCGAAATTGTTTCGCCAGATCAGTCATCTGCTCAAAATCGGTCACCTGGCGCTGATAGATCCAGCGCAGAATCTGTTTAGTCCGATATTTTTCTTTCCCGAGTTCTGAAAGAAATTCTTCCAGTTGTTCTCGGTTCAAACTTTTGAGATCAATTTTTTCTTTAATCAAAGGATTATCCCGTATGAGTCATAAAAAAAGCCCTTCGAATCTTACCGAAGGGCTATTATAGAAACAAGTTAATTACTGGAACAAGTTAAAGTAATTCCAAACCATTGAAGAAATAACCCAGCTCAAAGGCAGCGGTTTCAGGAGCATCTGAACCATGGGTTGCATTCTCACCGATATCGGTGCCAAATTCTTTGCGCATGGTTCCCTCAGCAGCTTCTGCAGGAT
>JAOZMV010000153.1 GCA_029934095.1 Desulfuromusa sp.
TGTTCTCAAACCTCCGAATTTTCGCTTCAGTCCGTATAGTCCGACAGCCTCCTAGTATTTGTTGTTTTCAACCGGTGCTCTTTTTTATTTGCCACTGTTGAGGTTTTATTTTTTCAACTACTGCTGACCAAAGTCAGCAGGTTTGATTTTTCTTGACACTATATTTACCAACCATATATAGTGCCCCGTTGCAGCGCAATATCTGTGACTGCGGTTTTTGCTCTATTTTATAGGAGATGTCAACAATGTATGCGGTGATCAAGACCGGAGGCAAACAGTACAAAGTTTCCGAAGGCGACCTGTTGAAGGTCGAAATGCTTGACGGTGCAGTGGGTGATACCATTGAACTCGATCAAGTCCTCATGGTCGGTGGCGCAGAGGTTAAACTCGGAACACCTCTCGTACCAGGTGCTAAAGTTAAAGCACAGATCGTTGCTCAGGAGAAAGACAAGAAAATTCTTGTTTTTAAATCCAAGCGACGGAGTGGTAGTCGTAAGAAATTCGGCCATCGTCAATCTATAACCCGACTTAAAGTCGCGGCAATCGAAGCTTAAGGAGGGTCTCATGGCTCATAAAAAAGCTGCTGGTAGTACCCGGAATGGCCGCGACAGTGCTGGTCAACGGCTCGGGATTAAACGTTATGGTGGTGAAGAGGTCTCTTCTGGTTCCATTCTGGTGCGTCAGCGTGGAACAACTTTTCATCCCGGAAATAATGTTGGTTGTGGTAAGGATTATACCTTGTTTGCAACGATTGATGGTGTGGTTAAGTTTGAAACCAAGAAGCAGGGGCGCAAGTTTATCAGCGTTTACGCTGCTTAATCAGTCCTGTCAAGCAACCCTTATTAGAACCCGGTATCGCTCATGCGATCACCGGGTTCTTCCGTTTCAGGTGAGATAGAAGATGAAATTTGTTGATCAGGTCAGAATCGAGGTGAAGGCGGGGGATGGGGGGCGTGGTTGCGTCTCTTTTTTACGCGAGAAATTTGTTCCAAGAGGGGGCCCTGATGGCGGTGATGGCGGTGATGGAGGTGATGTCTCATTTGTGGTTGATGAAGCCCTTTCTACTTTGCTTGATTACCGTTACTTACATCACTGCAAGGCCAAGAATGGTGCTCCTGGTCTGGGTAAAACCAAACATGGGAAAAATGGTGAATCTCTGGTGCTGCGCGTACCACAGGGCACTCTGGTCTATGATGATGAGAGCGATGAACTTCTCGCTGATTTAACCGTACCAGGAGAGCCGTTATTGTTTCTTCCCGGAGGGCAGGGTGGACGTGGTAATGCCCGTTTCAAAACCAGCACCAATCGGGCTCCCAGGCATGCTCAGCCGGGAATTGCAGGAGAAGTCAGGTCCCTGCGTCTGGAGCTGAAACTGCTGGCAGACGTAGGATTGGTTGGACTGCCCAACGCCGGCAAGTCAACTTTGATTTCATCATTGTCTGCGGCTAAACCAAAAGTTGCCGATTATCCCTTCACCACCCTGGTCCCTAATCTCGGAGTTGTCCCTTATGGTGGATTTAAAACCATGGTGCTGGCTGATATTCCAGGTCTGATTTTTGGGGCAAGTGAAGGCCAGGGACTGGGAACCCGTTTCTTACGCCATGTTGAGCGTACCGATCTATTTCTCCATCTGGTGGACACTTCCTGTATGCAGGAAGGGGACCCTTTCGCTAATTTTGAAATGATCAATAATGAATTGAAGTGCTACGATGACTCTCTGACTGGAAAACCGCAGATCGTTGTCCTGACCAAGATTGATGTTCCCGAAGTTCGCGAACTGGTCGTGCCGTTGACTGAGCGTTTCCAGTCTCTGGGCTATTCAGTCTTTTCTGTTTCCGCAGTAACCGGGGAAGGCTTGAAGGAGCTGGTGACGGCGGTTGGCAATGAACTGGATCGGTTGCGCGAAGATTGAAAATGTTTCTTTTTGTGAAAAATAATTGATTGAAATGAGGGGCTATGCGTAAAGCGTTGCTTGCACATGTAAAAAGGGTGGTTATCAAAATCGGCAGTGGCGTGATCTCCAATGCCTCCGGGATGGAAAATGATCGGGTGAGTGCACTATCTGCCGATATCTGCCAATTGCTGGATCGTGGTCTGGAAGTGATAGTTGTCTCTTCCGGGGCGATATCTGCCGGAAAAGGTCAGCTTGGGATTACCGGGCGACCGCAGACCATTCCGCAGAAACAGGCGGCTGCTGCGATCGGGCAGACACAAATTATTCTGAAATACAAGGAAACTTTCCAGAGTCAAAACTATAATGTTGCACAGGTGCTGCTGACTCGTGATGATTTATCGAACCGTCGCCGCTATTTGAACGCTCGTAATACCGTTATGACTCTACTTGAGTATGGAGTGACACCAATCATCAATGAAAATGACACTGTTGTGGTTGAGGAAATTCGTTTTGGTGACAATGATAACCTTTCTGCTCTGGTGACCAGTCTGGTCGAAGCAGATCTACTGATTATTCTCTCCGATGTCGATGGGCTCTATGATCAGGATCCGGCAGGAAACTCGCAGGCAGAACTGATCCCAGTGGTTGAACGAATAACGCCAGAAATTGAAGCGATGGCTGGAAAGTCGAATGGAGATCTCGGTGTCGGAGGGATGGACAGCAAGCTGAAAGCGGTTAAACGGGCAGCTCTCAGTGGGGTCGGAACGGTGATTGCCAATGGTCGCAGTCAGAATATTCTTAGCCGAATTTTTACTGGTGAAGAGGTTGGTACCTACTTTCTTCCAGCACAGTCAAAATTGACTGCAAAGAAACACTGGATTGCTTTTTCAAAAAAACCGCGCGGAAAACTTCTGATCGATGAAGGTGGTCAGCAGGCGGTTATCAAGCGTGGTAAAAGTTTGTTACCCTCTGGACTTTGTGGTGTTGAGGGTGGTTTTGAGCGGGGGGACGCGGTGCGTCTTTGTAATCTTGATGGTGAGGAGTTTGCTCGCGGTGTGATCAGCTACTCTCTGGCGGAAGTGCTGCAGATTATGGGAAAGCAGAGCACGGAAATTGAAACAATTCTTGGTTATAAATATCGTGATGAAGTGGTTTATCGCGATAATCTGGTTTTAACTGTAACCGATGAAGAAGAGGAGGTTGATTGATGGCTATTGGTGAAGAGATGCTGGAGTTGGCCAGTGCCGCTCAACAGGCCTCCCGATTGATGGCTAACCTCTCCTCGGCAAAAAAAAATGAATTATTGCTGGCAATGGCAGTTGCTCTGGAGGGTGGCTCAAAGCAACTGCAGGCAGAGAATGAAAAAGATCTCAACCGGGCGCGTGAAAATAAGATGGCGGATGCAATGGTCGATCGCCTGACCCTGACCCCGGAGCGAATTCGAGAGATGGCAGACGGGTTGCGCGAAGTGGCCGCACTGCCCGATCCAGTTGGTGAAATTACCGGCATGTGGCTACGTCCTAATGGTATTCAAGTTGGTCGGCAAAGGATTCCGCTGGGTGTCATTGGGATTATCTACGAATCACGGCCAAATGTGACGGCAGACGCGGCTGGTTTGTGCCTGAAAAGTGGCAATGCAGTGATCCTGCGTGGGGGTTCTGAGGCGATTCATTCCAACCGTGCCATCGGTGCGATTCTGCAGCAAGTATTAAAAGATCTGGAATTGCCGCCAGCGGCTTTGCAGGTGGTGACCACGAGTGACCGCAATGCGGTGACGGAACTGCTGCAGCTGGAAGATCAGATTGACCTGATTATTCCGCGTGGCGGTGAGGGGCTGATCCGATTTGTTGCCGAAAATTCAAGGATTCCGGTTATCAAGCATTATAAAGGGGTCTGTCACACTTATGTTGATGCTCACGCTGATTTGCAAATGGCGGAGGAGATCTGCCTGAATGCCAAAGTACAACGACCCGGGGTCTGTAACGCTATGGAAACCCTGCTCATTCACCGTGATTGTGCGGCCGATTTTCTGCCGCAGATCGTGGAATCTATGGGGAAATCCGGAGTCGAACTCCGGGGTTGTGTTGCTGCACAAAAAATTATTCCCGGTCTGATTGCGGCAACAGAAGAAGATTGGCAGGCAGAATATCTCGACCTGATTCTGGCAATTCGCATTGTTGACAGCTATGAACAGGCCCGTGAGCATATTGAGAGCTATGGCTCTCTCCATACCGAAGTGATAGTGACCAATGATTATCGGCTTTCACAGCGTTTCCTACGTGAAATTAATTCCAGTGTGGTGATGGTTAATGCTTCTTCCCGGTTCTCTGATGGTAACCAGCTGGGACTCGGTGCGGAGATCGGAATCTCGACAACCAAACTCCATTCTTTTGGGCCGATGGGGCTGGAAGATTTGACCACCCGTAAATTTGTCGTTCTGGGAGATGGACAGGTTAGGGCATAGGTTCAAGGTTCAAGGTTTTGGGTTCAGGATCTAAGATCTAAGGTCTAATCCTT
>JAOZMV010000154.1 GCA_029934095.1 Desulfuromusa sp.
ATACTGGAGCTGCCAACAAACAGAATCGCCTGTTGGGGGTAACTGTTTTTAGCATCCTGCCAGGCAAACCGCTTGATCTCTTTATGCCAGCGGAGCGGGTCCGGATCGGCAGTTTCTGCCGCAGCGTTCAGGCAACCGAGGATGGGGAGAAGAAACAGCAGCAGTACCAGTGTATGTAGAAACAGAAACCGCTTATGCCGCGTCGGGGTATGTTTAAAATTTGGTCTATGCCGCATCACTATGAAATCCCGAACTTCTCCAATATTTCAGCTGGAGCTTGATCAAAATGGGAGAATTCCATTGTGAAACTACCTTGCCCTTTAGTGGCGCTACGCAGTTCGGTCATGTAGCCAAACATCTCCAATAATGGCACTGTGGCACGGATAAGGTCCTGTCCCGGACGTGAGGACGTCCCTTCTATTTGCCCCCGCTTCTGGTTCAAACTCCCCATGACCCGACCGGTGTAATCTGATGGTGCAATAAGTTCCAGAGCCATGACCGGTTCCAGCAGGGTTGGTTTGCCATTTTTCAGCGCCTGGGTGATGGCTCTGCTTATCGCTGCTGAGATGCCGAGCTCAGTTGTCTTGTTGCTGTTGTAGGGAGCCTCTATTAAGTCGAGGGTCAGGTCTGTCAGTGGATAACCGGCGATTTGACCCGATTGACAGGCTATAGTGAGGTTCGTTCTAATTAATTCTGCCAGCTCCTCTGGCCAGTCTGCCAACAGTTGTTCCGGAATATTAATCTTGATCCCACTTTTTCGTTCGCTCGGGTTGAGCCTGATTTTAACTTCACCATGATGGGTTTTTCCCTCAATCTCCCGCTCAAATATTTCATGTTGTTCTGTTGCACAGCGAATCGTCTCCCGGTAGACAACCTGCGGTCTTCCGGTTTGGGTTGCCACCCCGAAATCAGTTTTCAGTCGCTGAATGACCACTTCCAGGTGGAGCTCACCCATCCCGGTCAACAATGTCTGTCCGGTTTCCAGATCTTCCTTAACCCGGAAGGTAGGATCTTCCCACTGGAGTTTTTCCAGGGCCAGGGGCAACTTGTCACGGTCAGCCAAGGTTTTTGGTTCAATGGCCAGGGAAACAACCGGCTCCGGATATTCCAGTCCGGCCAGTTGTAAAGGGAGTTCAGGGTTGCTGATGGTATCTCCGGTCAGTACATTTTTCAGTCCGGTTGCGGTGACAATATCCCCGGCAATTGCCAGATTGATCCGTTCCCGTTTGTGCGAGTGCATCCGGAACAGGCGGGCAACCTTTTCACTTTCCAGGGTGCGACTGTTGTAGACAGTGTCCCCCGGTTTAAGGCTTCCGGAATAGATCCGCAGGTAGCTCAGTTTGCGCCCTTCGTCAGCAAGAACTTTAAACGCCAGGGCACAGAGTTCGGCCCGGGGATCAGTCGTGACTTCCCATGGTTCTTGTTTGTCGAGTCGGATTGCTGTGGATGGCGGGATGTCGAGGGGTGAGGGAAGCAAGGTGCAGATTGTATCAAGGAGCGGCTGAATTCCCTTATTACGAAGTGCCGAGCCCAGCAGCACCGGATATATTTTGCAGCTGATAACTCCCTCGCGCAAGGCGGGAAGAATCCGCTCTGTAGCAATTGCTTTGCCATGTAGAAAATCATCGAGAATATTATCATCAAAGTCAGCAGCGGCCTCAATAATCTGCTCTCGATGCTGTTGTGTCACTTCACGCAGTTCCTCCGGGATTTCGCCACAGGTCAGGGTCTGCCCTTGGTCATCTTCGGCAAACAGAATCGTTTTTTCTGCAATCAGGTCAATCACTCCATGAAAGTTTTCTTCACTGCCCAAAGGTAGTTGTAGCAGCAGTGGTGTGGCATCGAGCTGTTTAACTATCGATTTCAGAACCTGTTGGTGGTCAGCGCCGATTCGATCCATTTTATTAATCAGGCAGATCCGTGGCACCTGATAGCGATTGGCCTGCCGCCAGACCGATTCACTCTGTGGCTGAACCCCTTCAACGGCACTGAAAATGGCAACCGCACCATCCAGGGCACGCAGGGAACGTTCAACTTCGATGGTGAAGTCGATATGGCCGGGGGTATCGATCAGGTTGAATATATAGTTTTTCCAACGACAGTTGGTGGCTGTGGCAGTAATGGTGATACCGCGCTCCTGCTCCTGTTCCATCCAATCCATAACCGCCATGCCATCATGGACCTCGCCCATTTTATGGATTTCTCCGGCGTAGAACAGAATCCGTTCAGAGACGGTGGTTTTTCCAGCATCAATATGGGAAATGATGCCGAAATTACGAACCTGATTAAGGTCAGGGTTTGCCATGAGATCCCTTTTCAAAAACTACAACGTTCCAGATCTGAGTTGCTGCAGATGTTTTTCCTCAAGCTTGTAGAGGGTGAAATATTCTTGTTCCAGTTCTTCGATATAAAAAAGATCCAGACCGCTGTTGGCTAAAAAGTCGTTGCGCAACTCGGTGTCATTATTGGCAATGATTTCAGGAAGAAGCCGCCGGAGATAGATCACTTCTTTCTTGATGTCGTGAATTATGGTCTGAAACAGTTCGGGTTCCAGGGTTTTGTTGATAACACCATTCACCAGCAGCTCATCATTTAATTCGTTGTAAAGTTCGTCTTGTTCTCTCTGGGTATTGTAGCGCGCATAGCGGGTGCGAATATGGTCTTTGGCATGGGTCAGAACAATCTTGTGCAGTTTTTCCTGACTGTCGATTATCTTCAACTCAGAAGTCAGTCTCTTGATTGTGGAGACTCCTGCTGCAACCTCTTCCAACCCCTCTTTAATGCAGATCAGTTTCTGCCGGCCAAAGCGCCCCAGGTAATGGTTGAGGCTGATATCTTCCAGAAACAGTTTATCAAAGAGTCCTTTTATCAGCTTACCGAATTCCTGACGGCTATCCAGCAGGCTTTGGAGAAGCTCTTCAGTTGGTTGGTACCCTTCCATAAAGGCGATCTGGCTGATTTTGGTTGAGGTGCTATCGTAGCGATCAAAAAAGGTGACAATGTAGGAAAAGTCTTCCAGTAAAGAGAGCGGAGCTCCGTCCCGAATCTGCTCATCAAACAACTTTCCTGTTTCCAACAGAAGCTGTTCAAAATTGTGGTCATGATTTCGCCGGGTGTGTTGTTTGGCGAACAGCAGCTGGATCATATCCTGCTC
The DNA here is from genome assembly GCA_029934095.1 of Desulfuromusa sp. Taxonomy (GTDB): domain Bacteria; phylum Desulfobacterota; class Desulfuromonadia; order Desulfuromonadales; family Geopsychrobacteraceae; genus Desulfuromusa. The sequence goes on from JAOZMV010000154.1 coordinate 3,155, forward strand.
GCTGATCCTCTTATTCAACCGCAGATCATGGAGGATATCTCTGGTAACTGCAGTATATTCAGGCTCATGGGCGATGTTGCTGAGGTGCGTTTTTAATTTTTCATCGAGTGCTGTCAACAGAATCGAGGGGATTTCATTTCGCAACGCAAGGGTTTTTAACCGGGCCAGCCGAGCATTCTGTTGCCGGTTGATATCCCCCTGTAAATAACATTCGACCAATACTTTTTTATAATTATCTATAATTCGATAGTTATCGCGATGTTTGTACATCACGTCAATGCGAATGCGCTCTTGCTGGTAGGGGTCGAGCCCCAGATTGTCAGCTAATTCCTGCAGCGCTGTCTGGGTACTGTTGGAAAGGGTGCGATCCCGATAGTAGAGGGTTTGAAATTCCTGCTGAAAATGACGATGTTTGGTGTCAGATAACCGTACCAGATAGATAGTGGACTGTTCCGGGAGTTGGGCCAATAATGATTCCGCCAGCTGGGAATCGTCCTGACGGTTCAGATTGGCGCCCCGTTTGAGCGATCTCCCCAGGTAGCGTAGAACCTGTTCCTGTTGCAGTTGGTGAGTTTTATCTTCCAGACCACTGATAAAAAAGAAATAATTATCAACGGCGTGTCCCTTGAGAAAAATATCTTCATAACTCTGTTCGCTAAAGTTTCGATCGCTTATTTCCAGCTCTCCCGCCTGATTATAACCTGCTCCAAGAAGTATCAGCCGGTTGAAGATCCCCTCTTTGCTCAGATCAGAGACCGGTTGATCGACACCAAACATATATTCGCAAAAAGTCCCACCGGTACCCATATGACTCAGTCCGGTCGGGCTTAGGATCAGTTCGCATCCTGGAGCAAAAAAACGGAGGTTCTGATCGGCGACCTGAAAGAAATGGTGATGAGCCGTTCTGCAGCCAGCAGCCGTTGCAAAATACTCAATTTCATCGTTGATTCTTCCATGTAATCTAAGTTCAGTGTTCATAATATCACTTGTTTCATCGAGGGTTAATTGATGGAAAAGTTAAATTGTTGACCATCATAGGCCAGATTGACACCGTCTGGTAGTTGTTGATCATGAACCGGGTGATCAACTTCATGGCTGAGGTGTGTGAGCAGGGTTTGTTTCGCTCCGATTTTCTGTGCCATCTCAATCGCCTGAGGAATATTGAAATGGGTACTGTGTGGGGTAAAGCGTAAACCATCAAGAATCAACAC
>JAOZMV010000155.1:0-2353 GCA_029934095.1 Desulfuromusa sp.
TTCTGCCACCAGAGTTGCGCCAGTTTCGGATAGTCAGGAACGTTGGTTCCGGTTGGAGTCCAGGCAACCCGTGCCGGGCTACGGTAGAATTCAACCAGTCCACCTAACTGCGGAGCACGTTTGGTGAACGATTCGTGGTTGATATCGCTGTCACGAATCGGGGTCAGACCAACGTGGGTCTTCTTCAGGGAAACGGTTTTAGAAACGCAGAACTGGGCAAACAGCCAAGCTGCTTTGCGACGATCGACTGGAGTGCTCTTAAACAACGTCCAGGAACCGGCATCCTGATAACCGAGTTTCATCCCTTCTTCCCAGTATGGACCGTGTGGTGATGGGGCCATGCGCCATTTCGGGGTGCCATCAGCATTGACAACTGGAGTCCCTTTTTCAACCATCGATGCGGTGAAAGCGGTATACCAGAAAATCTGCTGAGCGACATTCCCTTTTGCCAGGCTTGGCAGGGACTGGTAGAAGTCCATCCCCAATGCGCCAGGAGGAGCATATTTGCGCAACCATTCCATGTATTTGCGCAGAGAATATTTTGCTGCCGGGCCATTGGTTGCACCACCGCGACTGACACTGGCACCGACCGGACGGTTATTTTCATCTACCCGGATTCCCCATTCATCGACAGGTTTTCCATTTGGAATCCCTTTGTCTCCGGCTCCGGCCATTGACAGCCAGGCATCAGTAAAGCGCCATCCCAGATCGGGGGCTTTTTTACCGTAATCCATGTGGCCATAGATTGCTTTCCCGTCAATTTCTTTGACATGCTCGCTGAAGAACTCAGCGATATCTTCATAGGCCGACCAGTTCACCGGAACGCCCAGCTCATAGCCGTAAATCTTTTTGAACTCTTTTTTGAAATCATCACGGTTGAACCAGTCATAACGGAACCAATAGAGATTGGCAAATTGCTGGTCAGGAAGCTGGTAAAGTTTGCCATCGGGGGCTGTTGTGAACGATTTGCCCATGAAGTCATCGATGTCCAGAGTTGGCAGAGTGACATTTTTACCTTCGCCGGCCATCCAGTCGGTCAGGTTAACGACATAACCATAGCGCCAGTGAGTGCCGATCAGGTCAGAATCGTTGATGTAGGCATCAAAGATGTTTTCACCCGACTGCATCTGTAACTGCAGCTTTTCAATGACGTCACCTTCCTGGATCAGATCGTGGACGACATCGATACCGGTGATCTCTTTAAATGCTTTGGTGAGAACTTTTGATTCGTACTCATGGGTCGGAATGGTTTCGGAGACAACTTTGATTTTCATCCCTTTGAAGGGTTTAGCCGCCTTGATGAACCATTCCATCTCTTTCATCTGCTCGGCTTTTGAAAGGGTTGACGGTTGAAATTCGCTATCGACCCATTTCTTGGCTGCTGCGGTGTCAGCACTTGCAGATGTCGCAAAGAACATCAACAGTGCCGCGGTGAGACCGATCAAGAGGCCCACACTCAATTTCTTTCTGCGGATTACCTTTACCATCTCTCTCTCCTTCCTTTGGACCCCTCATCAATTTCCCGGTTTCCCGGCTCCCGTTGTCAGTGTGAAGGTCCTGAACACCGACAAAGAGGTATTTCGACTCTCTACCCCCAACGCATCAGAACAATCATCCAGATCAGCGCAATCACGAAGGCGATCCAGAGGGTTAAACTGGTCAGGCCAATCCAGGCCAGATGGATAAAGGCACTGCTGAGCAGACCAATAAACAGGCGATCTCCCGGAGTTGTAGAAATCGGTAAAAACCCTTTACGTTCAACGCTCGGGGCTTTGATCTGCCAGATCGTCATGGCCACCAGGATACAGGCGATGGCGATAAAAAATATGGCTGTCGGCAGTGTCCATGCCATCCATGTTAAATTCATATTTTCACCCCGTTAAACCCGCCCAAGGGCAAAACCCTTGGCAAGGTGGTTGCGCACAAAATAGATCACCAGTGCTCCCGGTACAATCGTCAGAATTCCTGCCGCTGCAAGCAATCCCCAATCGAGTCCAGAGGCACTGACCGTACGGGTCATGATGGCGGCAATCGGTTTGGCTGCTGTGGTTGTCAAAGTTCTTGCCAACAGCAGCTCCACCCAGGAGAACATAAAACAGAAAAAGGCAGTGACACCAATGCCGGTACGAATCAGTGGCATAAAAATGGTGGTGAAAAAGCGTGGGAAACTGTAGCCATCGATATAGGCCATCTCATCAATTTCCCGGGGGATTCCAGACATGAAACCTTCCAGAATCCAGACCGCCAGCGGGACGTTGAACAGGCAGTGAGAAAGGGCAACGGCAAAGTGGGTATCGATCAGGCCAAAAGTGGAATAGAGCTGGAAAAAGGGGAGTAAAAAAACTGCCGTTGG
>JAOZMV010000155.1:2453-4359 GCA_029934095.1 Desulfuromusa sp.
TAGATGATGGAAAAAGCGGCGGCAGGGCCCAGATCAAATTGGCCGACCGCTTGTTTGACCAGATAGATTGACAGGAAGGTGGTGGAGTTCCCGGGGCCGCCTCCGGTCAGGACAAAGGGTTCAGCATAGATTAAAAAGCTGTCCATAAACCGCAGCAATACGGCAATTGTCAGAACCCCACGCATTTTGGGTAGCTGAATGTAACGGAATACCGACCAGGGTGAGGCACCGTCGATGCGAGCGGCCTGAAAGTACGCTTCCGGGATTGCCTGCAGCCCGGCGTAGGCCATCAGAACAACCAGTGGTGTCCAGTGCCAGACCTCCATCAACATCACCGTCACCCAGGCGTCAAACGAGGCGGCGGTATGGTCAAAGGGAATCCCCAGACCATTGATTGCTGCTCCCAACAGACCGATATCGGGGCGCATGAAGATGATCCAGATGGTGCCGATAACATTCCACGGAATCAGTAGCGGCAGTGCGACCAGAACCAGACTGAGGGAGGCTCCCCAGCCCCGTTTGGGCATCAGCAGGGCGATCATGATACCCAGTGGAATTTCGATCAGCAGCACCAGCCCTGAAAATATCAGCTGGCGGCCGAATGCCGCATGTAAACGATGATCTGTGAGTGCCTCCAGATACCATTCAGTGCCGACGAAGACACGGTTGTCGGGGCCAAAAATATCCTGCAGCGAATAGTTAACCACGGTCATCAGCGGCAGAATAGCTGATACGGCTACAATCAGAAAGACCGGGATGACCAGAAACCAGGCTTTGTTATCTTCCCATTTGTTCATTATTAAGCTCCCGTTTCTGGTTGGGGTGAACGGGTCTTTATCAGTGTGCCATCGGCATAAATACGGATCCATTGTGGCGGGAATTCGAGGAAGCCGATCTCTGCAGGAACATCCCTACCTTCGAGAACTTTGACCTTGAGAGAGTGTTCGCCAAATTGAACGGTAGCAATTTTACAATTACCCAGATCTTCAACCCCTTTAATAGTGACTTCGTGGTTTCCTTGACTTTTTTTATTCTGCAAGATCAGAAATTCAGGTCGAATTCCCAGTTCGAAGTTTCCGCTCAGGGTTTCATTTCCGCTGCCGATATGAATCTGTTGATCATCGATACTGGCAATCCCGTTTTGTATCTGGCAGGGGAGAAAATTCATCCCCGGGCTGCCGATAAAGTGACCGACAAAGGTATGTTGCGGGTTTTCGAACAGATCCTGCGGTGAGCCGATTTGCAGAATTTGCCCTGCGTTCATCACCACAACCTGATCGGCAAAGGTCAAAGCCTCCAATTGATCGTGGGTGACGTAAATCATGGTCAACTTGAATCGGGCATGAATTTGTTTTAGTTTGCGTCGCAGCAGGACTTTCATGTGTGGGTCGATGACGGTCAAAGGCTCATCAAACAGAACCGCAGCGACATCGCTACGCACCAGTCCGCGGCCGAGTGAAATCTTCTGTTTGGCATCGGCACTTAAGTTTGCGGCTCGCTTATGTAACACATCATCCAGTTCCAGCATTTCGGCAACTTCATTGACCCGTTCACGGATTTCTGTTTCAGCCATTTTGCGGTTGCGCAGAGGAAACGCGAGATTGTTGTAAACCGTCATCGTGTCGTAGATCACTGGAAACTGAAATACCTGGGCAATATTACGTTCTTGCGGTGAGAGTGCAGTGACGTCTCTGCCATCAAACCAGACCTCTCCCTGCGACGGCGTTACCAGCCCGGAAATAATATTTAACAGCGTGGTTTTGCCACACCCGGAAGGGCCAAGCAGCGCATAGGCGTTACCATCTTCCCAGGCAAGATCCATTTCCTGGAGCGCAAAGTCTGACTCGTTGGTTGGTTTGGGGAGGTATGAATGAGCCAGTTTATGGAGATCTATTCGAGCCATTAT
>JAOZMV010000013.1 GCA_029934095.1 Desulfuromusa sp.
GCATTGTCACCGTATTCACCGATTCCAAGTTCCTGGTCACTTAGAGGGGAAGATGCAGCTGCAAAGAGTGAAGTGATTGCGAAGATGCTGGCGATTGCGATTGATGTGGTTTGCTTTTTCATGATGTTCTCCTTTTTGGAATGAAAGTTTATTTGTTTGTTTGTTCGTTACTCTTGCCAATCTATATATCAATCATTGTGCCAACTTTGATGTTGTAATAAAAACAGTTAGTTAGGGCTTGTGGTCGACAATGTCACTATGTTTGTGTAGAATATTCAACATTGAAATGTAGATTATTGACTGTTATTGTCATCAATAGAGGCTTCTTGCTTTACGGTGAAAGCAAAAGGGGCCGGGCTTGGCCTGTCAATTACCTATCGAATTATTAAAAATAACTGTGACACTATCAGGGTGAAAAATTCTCCGACCGATGGGGCTGAATTCACCATGATATTAAAATCGGCAGATTATCCCTGTCAGGACGGAGTGGACGATGGCACGACAAATATTACTGATTGATGATGATGCCTCGCTCCGCCGGGTGACGGAATTTAATCTGCAGGAAGCGGGCTATCATGTTCTGACTGCCAGTGATGGGGCGGCAGGTCTCACACTGTTCAAGCGCTACCGCCCGGAATTGGTCATAACCGATGTGCAAATGCCGGGGATGGATGGCTACGAAGTTCTGGCTGCGGTGTTGGCTCTGGAACCTCAAACTCTGGTTATTATTGTGACGGCGTTCAGTACTGTGGCGCAGGCGGTTGATGCCATGAAGGTTGGTGCTTATGACTATCTGGCAAAACCCTTCAGTCGAGATCAGTTGAGTTTGACCGTTGCCAAAGCGTTTGAATATCGCAATCTGCGCCAGGAAAATACCCAATTAAAAGCGGCTTTATCTGAAAATGCTGATTCTGAACAGATCATTGGCCAGTCAAGAGGAATGCAACAATTGTTGCTGCGGGTTGAAAAAGTTGCAGCAAGTCAAGCATCGGTGCTGATCAGCGGTGAGAGTGGTACTGGTAAAGAGGTGATTGCTAAGGCATTGCACCGTGGTTCCGAGCGAAGTAATGGGCCATTTGTTGCGGTGAATTGTGCCGCAATCCCTAAAGATTTGATCGAAAGTGAACTCTTCGGTCATCTCAAGGGCTCCTTTACAGGTGCTATTAAAGACCGTAAAGGCAAGTTTTCTCTTGCAGATGGAGGAACTTTGTTTCTTGATGAAATTGGGGAACTGCCGATTGATCTGCAACCGAAGTTACTTCGAGCCCTTCAGGAACAACAGTTTGAGCCCGTGGGTGGAGGTTCTGAACAGGTCGATGTTCGGGTTCTGGCAGCAACAAACCGTAATCTGGATGAGGCGATGCAGTCTGGGGGGTTTCGTGAGGATCTCTATTATCGTTTGGCTGTTGTCCCTATCGAAATTCCACCGCTGCGTGAACGGCGCGAAGATATACCACTCCTTCTTGATTTCTTTTTACGTAAGCGACATGCCGGAACAACGGTGAATTTTTCTGCAGAGGTTGTTGCTTACCTGCAGAAGTACCATTGGCCCGGCAATGTCCGGGAGTTGGAAAACGTTGTAGAGCAAATGATGATCCTGCGCAGCTCAGACATTATGGGGCTTGCTGACCTCCCCGAACGGATCGGTCGACCATCCGCCACAACAAATAAAGTCTTGAACCTCCCTGAAGAGGGCTATTCTTTGGAAGCTCTTGAACAGGAGGCGGTTGAGGAAGCCCTCAGACGATGCAATGGTAACAAAAGTAAAGCTGCAGTTTTTTTAAAAATTCCACGACACACGTTGCTGTATCGTTTGGAAAAGTATAATATCCAGACTTCTTAGGATTTACCCTCTGAAAAAACCGCCCGTTTTCCTCCCCGGCCAACAATAAAGGAAGCATAAATGAATCGTTCTAAAAAATATATATTCTGGATTGTAGTTCTGCTTACAGTTTTTCTGTTGGTTGGTTGCGATAATTCAACCTCAGAACAGCCGCTGACAAAGGTCAACCCTGAATCAAAACTAGCCGCTGACTTTACTCTGACTGATATGCAAGGCGAGCAAGTCAGTTTATCCCAATATCGTGGTAAAGTGGTTATCTTGAATTTTTGGGCGACCTGGTGCCCGCCCTGTCGGGAAGAGATGCCATCAATGGAGCGCCTCTATCGGAACTATAAAGACAAGGGTCTGGTGATGTTGGCCATTAATGTTGATGAAAATGGAAAACAGGCGGTGGGTCAATTTTTGCGAAAAACACCGTATAGCTTTCCGATTCTTCTTGATAGTGACAATATCGCGCAGAATGCCTATGGTGTTTTTCGTTTTCCCGAGAGCTTTATTATAGACCGCAATGGCATGGTGGTTAAAAAAATCATCGGCGGTCGGGATTGGTTGTCTGGATCGACATTTGAGTTAATTAAATTCTTACTGAATGGTTAAGGTTTTTTGGAGTTATTATGGAAATTGGTGCTGATATCACCATCTGGATTGCATTTTCAGCCGGACTGCTCTCTTATTTTTCTCCCTGTGTCCTGCCGTTAATTCCCTCCTATTTAACTTATATTTCCGGACTTTCATTTGCTGAGTTAAAACAGTCGAATACCAGTGCTCAAGTCCGTATAACCGTTGTCTTACATTCATTGGCATTTATTGCCGGATTTTCAGCAGTATTTATCACTCTGGGTGGATTGGCCGGTTTAGCTTCTGCCTCATTTCAGACTTACCTGCATGATGGTTTGGGACTTATCCAGAAAATCGGCGGAGTGATGATTTTTCTGTTTGGTATCCATCTGAGTGGGTTGTTTCATTTTGGTATGTTGCTCGGTGAAAAAAGGATTCAATTGCGTAACAAGCCAGCAGGGTTTATCGGAACATTTTTGGTCGGGATTGCCTTTGCCGCAGGTTGGACCCCCTGTATCGGACCAATTCTTGGAGCCATTTTAGCTATTGCTGCCGGCAGCTCCGGCGGTGTCGGTAAGGGGGTTATTTTACTAGCCAGCTATTCCGCCGGTCTTGGAGTTCCCTTCTTTATTTCCGGGCTGTTATTTCATTCCTTTCTAAGCTTTTTTGACCGTTTCAAAAAACATATTCGCATTGTTGAAATTATGACTGGAGTATTGCTGATGGTTGCTGGCATTTTACTGTTCTTTGATCTGTTCAGTCGTATCGCTGGATTTCTCTATCAACTATTCCCTCCTGCATTGGGCTGATTTCTCTATCTATACTACATTTCCCTTGATCTTCCTTGTCAATTCCTCTAGCTTTCTGAATGTCATTTTCAATTTCTAGCCGGGAGGTTATGTGATGGATCAGGTGACAATATTCAGTGAGTATGTTCGCCGAAAGGGGTTGAAAAATACCAGTCAGCGGATGACGATTCTGGAAGCTTTTCTCGGTTCTAAATCCCACTTCTCGACCGAAGACCTCTATTTTGAATTACGCAAGGACCATCCCAAAATTGGTTATGCGACTGTGCATCGCACCCTGAAATTATTTGCTGAATGTGGAATTGCCAGTGAATTGGATTTTGGTGATGGGCAGACCCGCTTTGAACCCCTGGATGTAAATCAACATCATGATCATCTCGTCTGCACTCATTGCGGTTTGATTGTCGAATTTACCGAACCACAAATAGAAAAACTCCAGGAGCAGGTGGCTGCTCAGCATAATTTCAAAATTGAAAGACACCGCCACGAGCTATATGGACTCTGTTCCAATTGTGCCAAACAGAGTTAAAACTATCATCCTACTTGAAAGTTTACAGTTTTATGTCAGCTCAGAAAACATCATCACCTAAAGTAGTTCTGGTTGGAAATCCAAATGTTGGCAAGAGTGTTGTCTTCAATGCTCTCACCGGGGCCTATACCACCGTCTCAAACTATCCGGGGACCTCGGTGGAAGTTTCCCGTGGTCATTGTCGGATAGCGGGTCGAAGTTACGAAATTCTCGATACTCCCGGTATGTATTCAATGATGCCAATTACTGAGGAGGAGCGAGTAGCGCGAAAAATTCTTTTAACTGAAGATCCTCATGCCGTTGTCCATGTCATTGATGCGCGAAATCTTGAGCGGATGTTGCCGATGACTCTACAGTTGATTGAGGCGGGTTTGCCGGTCATTCTGGTGGTAAATATCATTGATGAAGCTGAGCGTCTGGGGATACAGCTTGATCTCAACCTGCTGCAGGAAAACCTCGGGATACCGGTTATTGGTGCGGTGATGAAGCGGAAAGTTGGCCTGGATGAATTACGTCAGGCGATTGCCGATTATGCCATGGTTCCCTATAAGCCATTTGTTTATGCCCCCGATCTGGAACAGGATATCGATCAGCTTATTAAATTAATCCATGGCGATTACCGGCTCAGCCGCCGAGCCACCAGTATCCTGTTGTTGCAGAAGGATGATGATATTGTCCAGCTGGTCGCAGAAAAGGAAGCCGGGAATGGTTATGAACAACTGACTGAGACAATTCGCGAGATTACCTTTAAACGCAGAGCTGATCTGCACCTGCAAATCAGCCTGGAACGCCGAAAAGTCTGCAAGCAGATGCTCAAACAGGTTGTGACTCAATCGGTGAAGGAGGGTGAGCCGTTTGGTGAAAAGCTCTCTCGCTGGATGATGAATCCATTGACCGGCACACCAATTCTCCTTTTGGTCGTTTATTTTGGCCTCTACAAGTTTGTTGGTGGCTTTGGTGCCGGAACTATGGTCGATTTTTTTGAAGGTAATCTGTTTGAAAATTATATCAACCCGCCGGTGGTGAATTTTTCCGAGAAATATTTGACCGCTAACTGGCTGTTTGAATTGGTTGCCGGCGAATATGGGCTCTGGACTCTGGGGATTCGCTATGCTGTGGCATTGGTACTGCCGATTGTCGGTACTTTCTTCCTGATTTTCTCGCTGCTGGAAGATACCGGTTATTTCCCACGGCTGGCTCTCCTGGTTGATTTATTGTTCAAGAAAATTGGATTATCTGGCAGGGCGGTGATCCCGATTGTCCTTGGTTTTGGTTGTGACACTATGGCCACGCTTGTGACCAGAACTCTGGAGACAAAACGGGAACGGATTATCGCCACCATGTTGTTGGCACTGGCAATCCCTTGCAGTGCTCAATTGGGAGTGATCTTGGGATTATTGTCAGCGGAACCGAATGCTCTGGCGGTCTGGACCGTCTTTTTGTTGTTGGTTTTTCTTTTCATCGGTTTTCTGGCGTCAAAGGTATTGCCGGGGGAAAGTCCGGTTTTTTATATGGAAATTCCACCGTTAAGGTTGCCGCAACTGCGAAATGTGGCGGTAAAAACCTTGACCCGGATGCAGAGTTACTTTGTCGAAATACTCCCCCTGTTCTTGTTTGCATCAGTGGTTCTCTGGGCTGGTAAAATGACTGGAACGCTGGGGAGTGTAATCAATGTTTTTGCCCCGGTTGTGAAAGCCATTGGTCTACCGGTTGAGGTGACCACAGCTTTTGTTTTCGGTTTTTTCCGCCGTGATTTTGGCGCCGCAGGTCTCTATGATTTACAATCATCGGGGCTGTTGAATGCGACCCAATTGACAGTGGCAGCGGTTACTTTGACCTTGTTTGTCCCCTGTGTTGCCCAGTTTTTAGTGATGATAAAGGAGCGCGGCATCAAGGTTGCCGTGATCATATTTATTTTTGTGACGGCAATGGCTTTTTCGTCCGGTTGGTTCCTCAATAAAGTTTTGCTGACAACTGGTTTATTGGCGTGATCTGTGGGTTCTGTCATCAGGAAATAGAGCAAAAAGTTGGTGCGCTTGAGGGAGAACCTGTTTGTGGTAGTTGCCTGGGTGGTTGTCGCAAGATCCATTGTCCCCATTGTGGTTTTGCCAATCCTGCACCGGGAAAGTTGCTGAGTCGATTGTTGCGGAAAAAAAAAGAAAAGGATAAATAAAATGGAAAGACTCTCTGAAAATGCAGAAGAAATTCTGGAATCTCTCTGGGTGATGACGGTTGAGGGGGATAACGTCGGATGTTTATTGACCTCTCTTAAAGTTAACTCCGATTCGGAAGAGTTGCTGGAGCTGGTACAGCGAGCTTACGTAGAGGTCAGAGATGACCGGGTTTATCTCCGTAAAGAGGGTCGCCCAGAAGCTCAAATGACTGTTCGCAGACATCGACTGGCCGAGCGCTTAACCATGGATATTCTCGGCATAGCAGGGGACGAAGGGAATGATCAGGCTTGTGAGTTTGAGCATCTGCTGCGCCAGGGGGTTGATACCAAACTCTGTACTCTGCTGAACCATCCAACCACCTGCCCACACGGCAACCCGATTCCACCGGGTGACTGTTGCGTCACTGCACGACAGAAAGGGGAACCGGGGATTGTTGCTCTCACCGAACTGCGGTCAGGAGAAGCAGGAGAAATTGCCTATCTGGCTGCAAGTGATGACAAAAAAATGCAGAAGTTGATGAGTATGGGGGTGTTGCCGGGAAGTCACGTGACACTGACCCAAAAATTTCCCAGCTATATTTTTAAAGTTGGAAACTCGCAGTTTGCTGTGGACGATACTCTGGCAAGGGAGATTCATATCCGTCGTCCGGTTCAGAAAAACTGAAATTAAGTTGTGAGATTGTATTGCTGCCAACTTTTTCAAGCAATTGACACCCGCAGCTTGCTGCGGGGTAGTTCATTAACCCTCTAAAATATCGGGTCAGTACATAACCATGGAGTTTCCTGCTGGCGCTGTTCTTCAAAGGCACGGATCTGCTCCACTTTTTCCAAAGTCAGGCCAATATCGTCCAGACCGTTCAACAGGCAATATTTACGGAAGGGATCGATCTCGAAGCTTAATCTTTCTCCCTGTGGCAACGTTAAATTTTGTGTCTCAAGATCAATTTTCAGGGAATACCCCGGTGCTGCCGCCACGGCGTTGAAAAGTAAGGTAATCTCTTTTTGCGGTAGGACAATCGGCAGGATGCTATTTTTGAAACAATTATTATAAAAAATATCTGCAAAACTGGGGGCAATCAATACCCGGATACCAAAATCGAGCAGTGCCCAGGGGGCGTGCTCACGTGATGAGCCACAGCCGAAGTTATCCCTTGCCAGCAAGATTTTTGCGTCTCGATAACGATTCTGATTGAGGATAAAGTCCGGATTCAATGGGCGATTGCTGCAATCCATCCCCGGTTCACCGTGATCCAGGTAGCGCCATTCATCAAACAGGTAGGGGCCAAATCCGGTACGTTCAATTGATTTCAAGAACTGTTTCGGAATAATTGCATCGGTATCAATGTTCGAACGGTCAAGTGGAACAACCAGCCCGCTGAATATTTTGAACTTTTCCATTATTTAACCCTTCAGTAGGCGAATATCGACAAAATGACCGGTGACTGCTGCTGCCGCTGCCATGGATGGACTGACCAGATGGGTTCGCCCCCCTTGTCCCTGACGCCCTTCAAAATTACGATTTGAGGTTGAGGCGCAGCGTTCCTCTGGTGCGAGTTTATCATCATTCATGGCCAGGCACATGGAGCAACCGGGCTCCCGCCATTCAAACCCTGCAGCGATAAAAACTTTATCCAACCCTTCCTCCTCAGCCTGTAATTTAACCAGACCAGAACCGGGAACGACCAGAGCCAGCTTGATATTTTTTGCAATTTTACGACCCTTGGCAACAGTTGCTGCGGCACGTAGATCTTCGATCCGCCCATTGGTGCAGGAGCCTATAAAAATTTTATCGGGATAGATATCGGTTATCAGAGTTCCGGGAGTCAGCCCCATATACTCAAGTGCCGCTTCAATTCCAACTCGTTTCGTCTTATCCTGCTCTGCAGTTGGGTCTGGAACTTTATCAGTAATATTGACAACCATTTCAGGGGAGGTTCCCCAGGTGACCTGTGGTTGCAGGTTGCGGGCATCAATCTGTATAACCTTGTCAAATTCGGCACCTGGGTCGCTGTGTAGCTGCTGCCAGTTTTCAACGGCTTGTTCCCAGAGTTGACCATCGGGGGCAAAAGGTCGACCTTTGATATAATCAATGGTGGTTTGATCAACGGCCATGATTCCTGCCCTTGCACCAGCCTCGATAGACATATTGCAGATCGTCATACGTCCTTCCATCGACAGATCGCGGATGGTGGAGCCGCCAAATTCAATGGTGTAACCGGTTCCTCCAGCGGTGCCAATCTGACCGATAATGGCGAGGACGATATCTTTGGCGGTTAATCCTGGTGGCAGTTCACCGTTAACCTCAATCAGTAATGTCTTCGATTTTTTCTGGATCAGACATTGTGTTGCAAGGACATGCTCAACCTCCGAGGTTCCAATCCCAAATGCCAGTGCGCCAAAGGCACCGTGGGTTGCGGTATGGGAATCGCCACAGACGATGGTCATCCCGGGCAGGGTTGCTCCCTGCTCTGGTCCGATCACGTGAACAATTCCCTGTCGTGGGTCGTTCATGCCGAATTCGGTAATCCCAAATTCGCGACAGTTGTGTTCCAGAGTCTCTACCTGTAATCTGGAAATTGGGTCGGCAATACCGGCAGAACGGTTGTCGGTTGGTACATTATGATCAGGAACTGCCAGATTGGCATCAACCCGCCAGGGTTTGCGTCCGGCCAGCCGCAACCCTGAAAATGCCTGAGGTGAAGTCACCTCGTGCAAGAGCTGTCGGTCAATATAAAGCAGGCAGGTCCCATCGGTGTCCTGACCGACCAGATGGCTATTCCAGAGTTTGTCGTAAAGGGTCTGTTTCATTAGTTACTCCCGTTATTTGTTGTCAGGTTATTGTAAAACAAACACCGGGTTTATGTCGTTGGCAAAATAGATTTATTTTGTGGGTCTCTTCTTGATGGGGCGACAAAAAATCTACAGTTGTCAACGTGCTTGCCTTCCAACCACACTTTTGTTAAAAAGGTCACTTAATTTTAAATTCTTGACCAAGGAGATAGATGAGTTATGGGACTGATGACAGGTAAACGGGGGGTTATTTTTGGAGTTGCAAACGATAAGAGTATTGCCTGGGGAGTCGCTCAACAGCTGCGTGCTGCTGGTGCTGATCTGGCCTTTACCTATTTGAATGAGGCGTTGGAGCGGCGGGTGCGACCACTGGCCGAAAGCCTTGATTCTACGATTATCCTCCCTTGTGATGTGCAGAATGAAGAGGAAATGGTTGCGGTATTCAGTGAACTGGAGAAGCAGTGGGGCAAGATCGATTTTGTTGTCCACGCCATTGCTTTTGCTAATCGCGAAGATTTAAAGCGACCTTTCAGTCAAACCAGTCGCGATGGTTTCCGCCTGGCTCTCGATGTCAGTGCTTATTCTCTGGTCTCCATGACCCGCTGCGCACTGCCGGTTTTACAGGAGGGGGCCAGTATTGTTACCATGACCTACCTTGGCTCGGTTCGTACCGTTCCTGCCTACAATGTTATGGGCGTAGCCAAGGCGGCATTGGAATCTTCAGTTCGTTATCTGGCTGCAGAACTGGGTGAGCAGGGTATCCGGGTTAACGCTGTTTCAGCCGGACCGATTAGAACTCTGGCTGCTGCCGGGATTGCTGATTTCAAGAAAAAACTGAGCGTTGCTGTTGAACGTGCTCCGTTGAAGCGACTGGTTAATCAGGAAGAGGTTGGTAAATCAGCGCTCTATCTGCTGTCTGATCTTTCCAGCGGGGTCACAGGTGAAGTTCATTATGTCGATGGTGGTTTCAATATCGCTGCCGGTTAAAAAAATGAGGAGATATGCTGGAGTTGCGTATCTCTGCTTTTTAGATTTTTTGATAAATAGGAAAGAGGGGACACGTAGCGAATACATGTCCCCTTTTTCTGTCTAACCTCGTGGATATAAACAATGATTGAAGGGAAAACTGGCGGACTGAAGGCCCGGCAAATTAAAGCTCTGGAACGTATATATCGGCGTAAAATGCCTGCCCACGAGCTGATTTCCGGAGAACTGGCCCGCTATTTGACTGAACTGTCTCACGAGTTGAAGCGCCAGCTTGGTTTGATCATTGATCGTTCCGGGACCGTGCTATTTGTTATTGTTGGTGACGATCGGGAAATTGAGATACCTGATCTTTCTAAATATAGTCTGGGTCGGAGTGGTTTACGTGGTTTGCGGTGTGTCCATACTCACTTGAAACAGGAACCTTTGAGCCGAGATGATTTGACGGACCTGGAACTGCTACGACTGGATGTCATGGCGGCTATCTGCGTCGGTGAAGATGGTTTGCCAACCCAGCTTTACTATGCTCATCTGTTGCCAACCAGGAAAAAAACGCAGATTGAATCGGTTGAACTGAAAGATTTTTATCGACTGGATCTTGATTTTTCTACCTTTATCTCTGCACTCGATCAGGAGATGGAGCGGGTTGCTGCAGAGACGATCGATCTGACTGATGGTCGAGAGCGGGCATTGCTGATCTCTGTTGGGCAGATGAGTCGTCAACGGGTAGAAGACTCTATGGCCGAACTTGATGAACTGGCTCGAACCGCCAATTTAACCGTGATCGACCAGATGATTCAGCGACCGCGCAAATTTAACCCCAGGTTTCTGGTAGGGGAAGGGAAACTGCGGGAAATTATCATCCGTGCATTGCAGCAACGTGCGACTCTCCTGGTATTTGATCAGGATCTGACCCCAAATCAAATCCGCTCAATTTCTGAAATCACCGAAATGAAGGTTATTGACCGCAGCCAGTTGATCTTGGATATTTTTGCTAAACGGGCGCAATCCCGGGATGGTAAAGTTCAGGTTGAATTGGCACAGCTCAAGTATATTCTCCCCCGTTTGTCTGGCAAGGGAACTGCTATGTCTCGCCTCATGGGTGGAATAGGGGGGCGTGGACCGGGTGAAACCAAGCTGGAGACTGATCGCAGGCGGATACGCGATAAAATTCGTCGTTTGGAAAAACAGCTTGACTCCCTCGGCCGGGGGCGGGTGCAACGGCGGCAGAAGAGGATTCGAGCGGGTCTGCCGATTGTTTCTATCGTCGGTTATACCAACGCTGGAAAGTCAACCTTGTTAAATGCACTGACCCAGAGCGATGTGTTGACCGAGGATTTACTCTTTGCCACTCTGGACACGGCAACTCGCCGGTTACGTTTCCCACTGGATAGGGAAGTGATTATTACCGATACAGTCGGTTTTATTCGCGATCTGCCACCGAGTTTGATCGGTGCATTCCGGGCGACGCTGGAAGAGCTGGAAGATGCTGACTTGTTATTGCATCTGGTTGATTTATCCAATCCACGCTTTGAAGAACAGATTAAATCCGTTGATAAAATCCTTGATAGTCTGGATCTGGGTATGCAGCAGCGGCTGTTGGTTTTTAATAAAATTGATCAGGTCCCGGCTGAAGATCTGCCACATATCTGCCGTCGTTATGATGCTGTGGCTGTCTCTGCTTTGAAACGGAACAGCTTTGGAGCGTTGCTGGAGGAAATGCAGCAGCGCTTTTGGGCCGAGGAGGATAACTCATGACCTAGCAGCCTGTCGCACTATCAATGATCTGGCTGCAAATTCGTCTGTTTGGCTCATATTTCAGCTCCTTTTCGACCAATAGCTACGGCTATTACTCTCAAATGAGCCAAAATCTGATTTCAAACGACCAAATTTTCGCTTCAGCCCAGATAGCCCGACAGGCTGCTGACGGGAGTAGCCCTTGACTTTGGGTATAGTTTTTATTAGTCTGTAGTTAATTATTGCTAATGTTTGTGTCGGTATGGAAATTCTGAGAGGTTCAATGGTTAAAAACATTTCAATTTTATTCTTACTGCTGCTGCTATTTGCTTGTAGCCCGGTAGATCAGACATTGGGGATTCATCCTCAAAGGGAAAAACTTCCAGCAGATAATGTGACAGCAGAAGCTGGCCCTTCTCAACCCATGATTAAGATTGTAGAGGGAAAAACTCAACCTGTTGTTGTCAAATATGAGTTGCCGGAAGTTGAGCCTCTTCCCGAATCTCTTATCGAATATTTACAATCAGGTTCTCCGCTACCTTATTTTGGAGATTTCCCCCTGAGTCAGCATCCTCGGGTTGACAAACTGATCAAACGCTATAGTGGTTCCAGCAAAAAAATGTTCGCTCATTGGCTTAAACGAGCCGGGCGCTACGTGCCGAAGATCCAGATGATATTTGCTGATGAGGGTATCCCTCTCGATTTAGCCTATCTCGCTATGATTGAATCTGGATTCAATGTTCGTGCCTACAGTTGGGCTCATGCGGCTGGCCCCTGGCAGTTTATTGAAAGCACTGGTCGTATATACGGTATGAAAAACGACTGGTGGCAGGATGGGCGTCTTGATTTGGAAAAATCGACACGTGCAGCTGCTAAGCATTTAAAGTATCTGCATAAACGTTTTGATGGTGACTGGTATTTAGCGGTGGCGGCATATAATGCCGGTGGTGGTAAAGTTAGTAAGGCAGTCAGAAAGAGTGGTAGCCGCGATTTTTGGATGCTGACCAAAGGTCATGTTTTACAGAATGAGACCAAGGATTATTTGCCGAAACTTCTGGCAGCTCTCAGCATTGTGAAAAATCTGGAAGAATATGGGTTTTCCGATTTAAAATGTTATGAGCCTCTTGAATATGAAACGTTCACTCTGGAAACGAGCACAGACCTTGAAATAATTGCCGGGTTCTGCGGTGTCAGCTATCGGGAATTAAAAGATCTGAATCCCGAGTTGAAGCGCTGGTGCTCTCCTCCCGGAGTGATTGATTATCAACTGAATGTTCCCTTTGGCTATGCCGAACAGGTCAGGGTTCTTTACACACAACTTCCCAGTAATCAGCGGGCACGTTATCACCGCCACCAGATTAAATCGGGTGATACGCTCCAGGTGATTGCACGAAAATATAAAATTCGTGTCAATGATATCATCGCATTGAACAAAATCAGCAATCCACGTGCTTTACAGATTGGTCATAATTTGATCCTCCCATTGAAGGAGGGGTTTACCGCACTTCCGACCAACGCATTGGCGGACAGTTATGTTCGTAGCCGCCGTAGAACCTATAAAGTCCGTAGTGGTGACAGCCTCTGGTCCATTTCAAGACGTAATAATGTGACCCAAAAAGAATTGCGGGTCTGGAATAAGCTGGGCTGGAGCAATCTCCTGAGACCGGGGCAGATTCTTGCAGTTTCAAAGCCGGGAGTTCGTGTTGTCGCGAAAAAAGAGACAAAAAAAGGGCCATCGCGGAAGCTGATTTATAAGGTTGTCCCTGGAGATACCCTCTGGGATATCGGTCGTCAGTTTGATGTTGCGACGGAACAAATCCGCCGTTGGAATGAGCTTTCCAGCGGACATATCCTCCGTCCTGGTCAAAAACTCACCTTACTGGTTTCTGCCACCTGACAGGACCTGGCAGGGTGAGTTGCGCCATTTTTCGATTCTGAATCTCCGCTTCATGCAGAAAACCTTCTCCTTTCCTCACTTTTTAGTCCATTCTTTAAACCAAAATATTCTCATGAATCAGGGCTTTTCACCCCGATTGTTTTGACTTTTTCTGCGCAGGTTGATAAGGTTCAGCGCTGGAATACGCTGAATGTTAACCTCTTCTGTCTACTATCTGTAAAAGGATGACCTAAATGCTTAATATATTAATTGCACTCGCCTGTTCGGCTTTATCTTCTGCGTTGATGATGAGGTTTGTCACCCCTAACATATGGATCACTATGGCGGTTTCCTCTGTGATCTTCGCGCTGATTTTTCTGCTGCTGACCAGATTTACGATGAAAAAGGTTGGTGCGCTGATGGAGGTTGCACAGCGGGATATGCTGGCAAATCGGAGTGAAAAAGCGATTAAAGAGCTGCAAGATGGTTTGAAATATGGGGCTTGGCAGATTTATGTCAAACAACAGATATTCTCACAAATTGGAACTATCTATTATTTGAAGCGTGATTTTAAAGAGGCAGTTGCTTATCTGGAAAAAGGTTTTGTCCGTAACTGGGTGAGTACATCGATGCTTGCAATTACCTACATGAAAAAAAATAAAACCAGTAAAATGGTAGAAACCTTTGAAAAGGCAGTTTCGGCGAATCGAAAAGAACCAATGGTTTATGCCGTCTACGCTTTTTGTATGGATCGTATTGGCGAGCGTGCCAAGGCAATTGAGGCGCTTAAAAAGGGAGTTAAAAAAACCAGTGATGAGCATCTTCAGGAAAATGTGGCTCTACTTGAGTCGGGTAAAAAGATGAAGATGAAGGGTTTTGGTGACATGTGGTATCAGTTCCATCTGGAGAAGCAGGGCGCCATTATCAAGAAACAGACAAAGGCGATGACTGGACGTCGTAAACAGGTGTTACGCTGAGGTTGCCATGGCAAAAAAGAAAAAAACTGCCACACCAAAACATCATGAATTCAATAGTGCCCCTTTCAATCATTTGAAGGGGTTTGTTGCTTCCAACCCGGAAAGTAATGGACAACGGGAGGAGAAAGCAGTCGCTTCAGAGCAACCCCACCATCAGGAGGGTTCTGGTTCCTTTGCCGACGAAATGGGGATGCTTGGTATCAAGCGGTTGAATCAGGCCGATGAGGTTGAGGACGAAGAGTCAGTTTACTTAATGCCTGTAGATGATATTGTCGAGAATGATAAAGATAAAACTGACAAGAACCTTTTTTTAGCCGCAATGGGTGAGTTGACAGTGACGTTTGAAGATTCTTATGCAGAAGAGACTCCCCACCTGAGTGCAAAGCCGAAACGGATTAAACAACTGAAACAGGGGAAACTGGTTCCCGATGCCTCCCTGGATCTTCATGGTTTTCAACGTGCAGAAGTTGTAGAAAAGATAAATAATTTTCTTCAGAATGCGCGGCATAACGGCTGGCAAACACTGCTGGTTATTACCGGAAAGGGTTTGCATTCTGAAACTGGGGAACCGACTCTGCGCAATGAGGTAGAGCGGTATCTGTCCGGTGATGGGAAAATGCAGGTCGTAGAATGGTCACGTGCTCCCAGGCAGTATGGTGGTGACGGTGCTCTGGTTTTATTTTTATCCCATAAGTGATTTAGTTCTGATCTGATCGAATTCCTCCCCCTTTTTTTGTTTTTATCCACTTCCCATCTGTTTCCATTACACATATTAACCATGTTGCCCATAGTCAGATATTTCTGGATGGAGTTATCCCATGAAGATGTCGGTCTTTGATGCCCTCTTTCTTGACTGTCACGCTGGGTTTATATATTATTAATTAAATGCTGGTTGCGGGGTTGTTATGCGCAGCGGGATATAAAATTTAAGCGGGTTTAATTTAAAATTTATAGGAGCCAATTATGACACATATTTTT
>JAOZMV010000014.1 GCA_029934095.1 Desulfuromusa sp.
TCACGTACATCGGTTGTGCCAGACCAGTGGTATGTCCACGCAGCGCATCACGAATCAACTCAGCGCCCTTCTCTACCGGAGTACGGAAGTGATCTATTCCTGGAGCCGGTTCGCAATAGAAAACGTAATATGGACGGATACGGATACGTAGCAATTTCTGGTGTAGCTCCCGGAAGACCGGCACGGTATCGTTAATACCTTTAAGCAGAACCGCCTGATTTCCCACGTTAATTCCACAACTCATCAACTCATAAACCGCTTTTGCTGTTGCTTCGGTGATTTCATTCGGGTGATTGCACTGAGTGTTGATCCAAACCGGAACCTTGTGGAAACCACCGATCGCTTTTTTCAGACCTTCAGTGATCCGCTGCGGCAGGACAATCGGTAGTCGTGAACCAATCCGGATCATTTCAATATGTGGCATTTCACGCAGTTTACCAATCAAGTATGCCAGTTTTTCATCCGACAACAACAGCGGGTCACCACCAGTAATCAGAACATCGCGGATTTCACTGTGCTCAGAGATCCATTTCAAACCCTCTTCAACGTCAAAACGAAGTTGCAAATTCTGATCGACAACCAGTTCCTTGCGGAAACAGTGGCGGCAGTAAATTCCACAAACTTCAACCACAGTAAACGCGATCCGGTCTTTGTACTGACGGGCAATACTGTCGGGGCGAACCTCTTCGGTAGCGCGGTTTTCTTTCCACACCAGATAGTTGTCCATGCCGAATTCGTTGACTTTTTCTTTCATCGACGGCAGTACCTGCATCCGGATTGGACATTTCGGATCGTCTTTGTCCATCAATGACGCAAAATAGGGCGTTGTCCCCCATTTAGTTTTCAGGGTGGTAATTGCTTCTCTTTCGTCAGCAGATACATTGATATACTTTTCCAGTTTCTCAAGTGTATTCACTTCGTTCTGCATCTGTTTGACCCATTCTTCTGCCATCTTTTCCTCCATACTGTTTTCGGCTTCGCCGTTAAAGTGTTGTAAAATCGGGAGACAGATTATTTTTTTCACTGAACCAAGGGGGACTGAATTTTTTCGAAGTTTTTATGAAAATTATTCTGTCCCCGACATTGAAACGATGAAAAATGAAATCAGTCACCTTTCCCTCGATCTATCCACAGAAATTATTGAGCTGCTATTTTCGATCCGGTTTCAACGTAATGTTGACGAACCACCTGTTCAATCAGATTCAGATCCTTCGATTTTATACTTTCAACAATTTCTTGATGCCGCCTGCCAATTTCAGCAGGGCTGTAGAGTTTCCCCCAATATTTAAAAAATAAAATGTGCAGTTTAAGGCTGAGACGATCCGTGTATTCGAGCAATTGGACGTTGTCACATTTACTGATCAAGAGGTCGTGAAATTCTCCACCAGTATCAATCACCATCTTATGATTCTTTTTTATTGCAGATTTTTCCATCTGCGCAACCAGACTTTCCAGTTTTTCAGTCTCTTCAGCAGAAAATTGATCACAGGTATTCATCACTGCGTAACCTTCAAGAACTCCACGAGTGGTATAACTGTCGATAATCTGTTTAGGAGAAAAAACCGGGATAAAGTTCCCCACCTGAGGGCGATAATCGACCAGACCGTTCATGATCAACTCTTTCATCGCCTCACGAATCGGTGCCCGACTGATCCCCATCTGCTCTGCTAGCAGAGTCTCTTTCAACTGATCACCCGGATTCAGTTCATTTGTCAGGAGTAATTGATAAACATGATCAACGACCTGATCTTTATAAGTTTTTTTGACAATCACCATAACGGTATCCATCTCCCTGTCTGTCGAATGTCGACATTAGACATTGATAAAATGGAAGTCAAGCATAAAAAGAATCCAAGGTTGTTTTTCATAGGAGGGTGCGACAGGTTAAAGTGCTTGAGATTGCTTCTACAAAAAATTACATCTACAGCTTGCAACCTTTGCTAATTCGCAAAGCAAGCTTCGGGGAATAGAACCCGGTCAAAGATTATTCAAACTGACTTACCAAAGGGCCATAGGGTGGCACCTGAGCTTTCTCTAGATGGTGCAAAAACTCCTGCCGAGAAATCTCTTCTGCCCCCATACTGAGCAGATGGTCGTTGGTCTGCTGGCAATCGAGCAATTCAAAACCCTGCTGCTGCAAATACTCCAGAAGATGCACCAGAACAACCTTTGAAGCATTTTTGCTGCGACTGAACATCGATTCACCAAAAAAGCATCGCCCGATACAGATCCCGTACAGACCGCCGATTAGCTGATCATCTTCCCAACATTCGACCGAGTGGGCAAAACCAAGTTGGTGCAATCGCGTATACGCTTTTTCCATTTCGGGAGTAATCCAGGTACCGCTGCCATCGGGACCGGCTCTCAAACTACGGCACCAGTCAATAACTCCGGCAAAATTTTCGTTAAAACTGACTCGATAAGGTCGCTTACGCATAAAGCGCTGTAAAGAACGGGAGATATGCAGTTTAGCTGGGAAAAGGACACAGCGGGGATTGGGAGACCACCAGAGAATGGGGTCTTCAGGGTTATACCAGGGGAAGATACCAAGGCTGTAAGCCAACAACAAACGTTCCGGAGAGAGATCACCTCCAACCGCCAACAGACCATAATCTTCCGCAGCCTCTACGGGAGGAAACCAAAGTTCATCGTCCAGTTGGTAGCAGGTCATGAAAAATTACTGCAACACCGGAGGGCGGGCTTTCTGCCTAGCCATCTCATTCTTCTTTGCGAGTACATCATCAAGCAAATCGAAAAGCAAACTTACCGGACTGATAGCCAACCCGGACTTCTCCACCTTTACGTAACTCGCCAAAAAGAATTTTTTCAGCTAACGGATCACTCAACTCGGTTTGGATTAAACGTGCGAGCGGTCGCGCTCCAAATAATAGATCATAGCCCCGCTTACCGAGTTCCCGCCGGGCTGCTGCAGAAACTTTGATGAGAACATCCTGCTCCGCCAACTGACCGGACAACTCGTGTAAAAACTTATCAACAACCTGCAACATGATCTTTTCATCAAGAGGTGAAAAGTTAATGACAGCATCAAGACGATTGCGAAACTCGGGAGAAAAGACTTTTTCGATAATATTTTTGGGAGCTGCCGCAGTACGGCTACCAAAACCGATGGGAACAACATTCATGTCCCGTCCACCCACATTACTGGTCATAATTAAAATGACATTACGAAAATCGACCTCTTTACCATTATTGTCGGTCAAAGTGCCATGATCCATCACCTGCAACAGGATATTGAACAGGTCAGGATGGGCCTTCTCAATTTCATCAAGAAGTAAAACCGACCAGGGATTTTTACCCACTTCCTCGGTCAACAATCCACCCTGATCAAAACCGACATATCCCGGAGGGGCACCAATCAACCGGGCAACGGAATGTTTTTCCATGTATTCACTCATGTCAAAACGTAAAAACTTTACCCCCAGTTGCAACGCCAGCTGTTTGGCGACCTCGGTTTTTCCAACCCCGGTCGGTCCAGTAAAAAGGAGTGACCCAACCGGTTTATCGGGGTGACCAAGTCCTGCACGGGAACGATGAATTGACTTGACCAGACTTTCAAGAGCGGGATTCTGACCAAAAACCACCCGTTTCAGATCCCGCTCAAGATAGCGCAACCGGTGGCGATCACTGCCGCTGATGGTCCGCATCGGTACCCGCGCCATCCGTGCCACGACCCGTTCAATATCATTAATATTTATCGAGCGTTTGGGATGTCCATCCAAACGATGCTGCGCCCCAGCCTCATCGATAACATCGATCGCCTTATCGGGAAGGTGGCGTTGGGGCAAATGTTTCACCGCCAACTGCACCGCTGCCTCCAGGGCAACTTCAGTGTAATTAACCTGGTGATGCTGCTCATAGTGAGTAGCCAGACCCTTGAGAATTTCGAGGGTTTCGCTACTGCTCGGTTCATGCAGATCAATTTTTTGGAAGCGGCGAGAAAGGGCACGATCCTTGTCAAACAGGTTGCGATATTCTTCGTAGGTGGTCGAACCGATACAGCGCAATTCACCGGAACCGAGTGCCGGTTTGAGGATATTGGAGGCATCCAGGGAACCACCGCTGGTCGCTCCGGCACCAACAATAGTATGAATTTCATCGATAAAAAGAATCGCCTGATCACGCTTCTGTAAAGCGGTAACAACTGCCTTGAGGCGCTCTTCAAAATCGCCACGAAACTTTGTCCCCGCCAGTAATGCCCCCATATCAAGGGTGAAAATCTCAGCATTCTTAAGTAAGTCCGGGACCTCTCCTTCGGCAACCCGCAGGGCCAGACCTTCCGCCATGGCGGTTTTACCAACTCCAGGTTCGCCAACAAAAAGGGGATTATTTTTCCGCCGGCGGCAAAGAATCAGGATGGTTCTTTCCAATTCAGAACCTCGGCCAATCAGAGGATCAATCTTGCCGTTTTTGGCCCGGGCAATCAGATCAATCGTAAATAATTTCAGGGGGTCAGGTGGTTGATGTTTTGGCTTGGTGCGTTCTCCGGGGGCCGGATCGGCCGGTTGCTGCTTTGGCTTTTCACTGGTACCGTTGGCAACGGGGCCATGAGAGATTCGATCGAGCAGATCAACCCGCTCAATCCCCTGCTGTTGAAGAAAGAAACCGGCATGAGAATTCTCTTCTTCTAGAATTGCCGCAAGTAAATCGCCTATTCCTACCGCCGCTTGTTGTGAGGCCTGCATATGCAACACGGTTCGCTGTAGCATCCGCTGCAGCGCTAAAGTCTGCCGGGGAACAGCTTCACCCTCGGAAATTTCAGTATTTTCTGGGAGATGTTCAAGGCTTACATCGAAAAAGTTTTCCAATTCCAACTTCAAACCATCAATATCGCCCCCGCAGGAGGTAATAATCTGCTGGCCAGCACCTTCAAAAAGTAATGCATAGAGCACATGCTCAGTTGTCAGGTATTCATGCCGCCGTCGTTGAGCCTCACGAACCGCTAGAGTAAATGCAACCTGCACATCTTGTTCAAACATTTCAGCCACAGTCCCTCAAGCCTCCTCAAATGTGCAGCGCAGTGGAAATCCTTCTTTTCGAGCCATCAAACGTGCCAGATCGGTCTTAGTTTCTGCTATTGCATAGGGGAAAGTTCCACAATAACCAATCCCTTGAAAGTGGATTGTCAGCATAATTTGTTCCGCTTCCGTTTCGGGTTTATGGAAGATCTCCCGCAAAACCGCAACAACAAACTCCATCGTCGTGTAATCATCATTGTGCATCAAAACTTTGAAGAGTGCTGGTGTTGTGATCTGCTCTTCGGTTTTATCACACACTTTGGTTTTATTGCCGTTATTGGTTTCTGAATTTTCCATTTGTTCTTAACTTTCCTATTCTACTACTGGATTATTCGGGTCATAGTAACATAAACAGAGAACAGCGAACAGCCCAGCTGAGACAGCTGAGACGTGGGGATCGACACAAACACTCTGATTTTATATTTATTTACTTCGGCCCCCAATTTATTTCTACCTCAGGTTCACTCGCCATTGACAGCCAGACAGAAAACACCGGCGGCGATGGCAAGGGCGGCTGATTAACCCTTGAATTTACTATTTTATATCTGTAATATTCACGGTCAGTTACTAAATAACAGAATCCAAAAGGGCTTGATATGAAAATTTTCTTACATTTTATCCTTTTCAGCTTTTTACTCCTGTTTACCGCAGCTTCTGTTAGCGCTGATACCCGCTATATTTCTGATCAGCTGATCGTGACAGTCCGAAGTGGCAAAGGAAACCAATACAAGATTTTGGAAACACTACCAACCTCAACCCCGGTCAATGTCCTGGAAGAGGACAAAGACTATCTCAAGGTGGTCACTAAAAAAGGGACTGAAGGGTATATCCGCCGTCAATACGTCAGTAAAGCCCTGCCCAAAAAAACTCAAATCAGGCAGCTAAAAAAAGAAATTATAACTTCACAACAACTGCTTGAGACTCAACAACAAAGTTTCCAGACCAGTCAGAATGAATTGAACGATAACAAAAATCAAATAACTGAACTCTCTGCACAGTTAAACCAGGCCCGGCAAGCCTTGGAGACAAAAGAGAGCGAATACAATACCTTGATGAGTCACTCGGAAAATGTTCTCAACTTGGATGCAGAGAACAAGCAACTAGCAGAAGAGAATAATTCACTGAATAGCGAGCTGCTGGTTCTGCGCGAAGAAAACCAGAATTTTCATCGTTCCAACATGATTCAATGGTTTCTTGCTGGCGCTGGAGTTTTCTTTGGTGGCTGGATAATTGGCAAAATCTCCCGCAGGAAACAACGCAGGTTCTAAATCATTTCTCTTTAAAATCTCCCGAGAATTCAACCTGCTGGCGCAACCGGCAGGTTGATTCCATACCAGCAACCCCATTCTACCCACCGATACTTATTTAACGCCCCCATACCTGATACAACAATCTAATCCCCCTTTATCTTTCCTATCCGCATCGTTACGAAATATGGTATTAACTGCAATCATATATTTATAAC
Source organism: Desulfuromusa sp. (assembly GCA_029934095.1). Taxonomy (GTDB): domain Bacteria; phylum Desulfobacterota; class Desulfuromonadia; order Desulfuromonadales; family Geopsychrobacteraceae; genus Desulfuromusa. The sequence goes on from JAOZMV010000014.1 coordinate 6,502, forward strand.
CGTCGAGATCAAACCAAACACTGACAGCAATTATTATTGAAGAGGAGATTGGCATGGGCACACAACCAATTGTAAAAATGGAGACCAACAAAGGACTGATTATCATTGAACTCAACGCTGATGAAGCCCCTATCAGCACTGAAAACTTCCTTAATTATGCCCGTGATGGATTTTATCAACAGACTATTTTTCATCGGGTCATTCCTAACTTCATGATTCAAGGTGGTGGCTTTACTGCTGCAATGGCACAAAAAAAGACTCAAGCCGAGATTAAAAATGAAGCTGATAACGGCCTCAAAAATGTCCGTGGCTCACTTGCTATGGCTCGTACCCAGGTGGTTGACAGTGCCAGCAGTCAATTTTTCGTCAATCTGGCAGATAATGATTTTCTCAATCACCAAGGGAAAACCCCCAATGGCTACGGCTACGCAGTTTTTGGACAGGTCATCGAAGGGATGGAAATTGTAGATGAAATAGCTAAAGTCCATACCGGGACTAGCGGTCATCATCAGGATGTCCCAACGGAAGCTGTCGTTATTGAAAATATTTCCATCGAAGAGCCAACCGCTACCGATTGATAGCAGCCCATGATCTTTACGAACAGATCAGCTACGGGTCAGCAGGGTATAACCTCACGGCGGCTCCCGGCAGAATGGGAGCCGCAAGATGCAATTTTGTTAGCCTGGCCGCATGAAAAGACAGATTGGCTGCCGATTCTTAATCAAGTTACAGAGGTCTATGTTGAACTAATCTGTCAGATTAACCGCTTCGAAACCGTTATCATTATTGCACCGGAACTCAACCCGGTTCATGAGGCTCTGCAAAATAAAGATTTAGATTTCTCCCGAATTATCCTCCACCAAATTGACACCAACGACACCTGGATCCGTGATTTCGGGCCATTGACAGTTTACGACGACAATCAACCACAACTGCTCGATTGTAACTTTAATGGCTGGGGTTTGAAATTTCCGGCGGCCAAAGACAATCAGGCAACCCGACACCTCTACGACACAGGACTATTCAATAAGATACAAAGGTTTGCCAGTGATCTGGTTCTGGAAGGAGGCAGTCTGGAAAGTAACGGTTGCGGAACATTATTGACAACAGCGGCATGCCTGCTCAATCCCAACCGTAATCCACATTTAGACAAAAAGGGTCTTGAACAGAGACTTTCAGAACTACTTGGATGCAGTCATTTTCTCTGGCTTGATCATGGCTGGCTGGCTGGAGATGATACCGATTCACACATTGACACCCTGGCTCGGCTGGGTCCGAATGATACAATTCTGTATGTCCAGTGCGATGATGATCAAGATGAACACTACTCTGCGCTGAAAAAAATGGAAGGGCAACTCAAACAATTCAAAACCGAAAACGGACAACCCTTTCGACTCCTCCCTCTCCCGATGCCACAAGTTTGCTATGATGGAGCTGATCGGCTACCGGCGTCTTACGCAAATTTTCTGATTATCAACAATGCAATCCTGGTTCCAACTTATAATGATCCAGCGGATGCCCGGGCGCTAAAAATACTTGGCAGGACATTCCCGGAACGTGAAATTATTGGTATCGATTGTCGTCCATTGATCAAACAACATGGTTCGCTCCACTGCATTACCATGCAACTACCACAGGGAGTCCTGCAATGAAATCCTTGAAGGTTGAACTGGTACAACAGAGTTATCTTGAAACTCAGCAAAGAAAAAAAGGGTAAGTCCAGAGGACTTACCCTTTCTACGCTCTCTTGAAAAAGGACTATCTAAAGCCCAGCACGGGACCTAAGGGAATCGGCCCGATCTGTAAATTCCCAGGTAAATTCGGGCAATTCTCTGCCGAAATGGCCATAGGCTGCTGTTTTACGGTAAATCGGTCTGAGCAGATCAAGCTGTTGAATAATTGCTGCGGGGCGCATATCAAATTCATCCTGAACAATTTTGGCGATCTGGTTTGATGGTATTTTTCCAGTGCCATAGCTGTTTATCATCACCGAAACAGGTTCCGCAACACCAATCGCATAGGCCAATTGAACCTCACATTTACGCGCCAACCCTGCCGCAACAATATTCTTTGCAACATAACGCGCCATATAGGAGGCACTCCGATCAACTTTTGACGGATCCTTGCCGCTGAAGGCACCACCACCATGGGAACCCTGCCCACCGTAGGTATCGACAATAATTTTCCGCCCGGTCAGACCACAATCCCCCATGGGGCCACCAACGACAAAACGGCCGGTTGGATTGATCAGATAGCGGGTTTTATTATCAAGCAGATCAAGGGGAAGGATCGGCTTGATCACCTCTTCAATAATAGCTTCCTGCAAATCATCATAGAGAACCTCAGGATTGTGCTGGGTCGAAATAACAACGGTATCAATCCTGGTTGGTTTGTCATCAATATACTGAATTGACACCTGTGACTTACTATCCGGACGGAGGAAGTTAAGTGTCCCCTGCTTGCGCACAGTGGCAAGCTTTTGGGTCAGTCTATGGGCAAAAGTGATCGGCATCGGCATCAGTTCAGGAGTTTCATTGCAGGCAAAACCGAACATTAAACCCTGATCCCCCGCACCCTGTTCGGTAAACAGCCCCTCACCTTCACTCACCCCTTGCGAGATATCGGGGGATTGCTGATCAATTGAAGTTAGAACCGCACAGGTTTTATAATCAAAGCCGATGGCTGAATCATTGTAGCCAATCTCTTTGATGGTTTGTCTGACAATTGCGGGCAAATCAGCATAGGCCGTTGTGGTAATTTCTCCGGCAATAACTGCCATACCAGTAGTAACCAGTGTCTCACAGGCAACCCGGGCTTTTGGATCCTGTTCCAGAATAGCGTCAAGTACAGCATCCGAAATCTGGTCAGCAACTTTGTCGGGATGTCCTTCTCCCACTGATTCTGATGTGAATAGAAAATCGGTCATCGACATTGATATTTACCCTTTCCTTTATCTTTAATTTAATAGTCAGATTTATATTAACGGCTGCGCAAAAATATCTGGCAACCGACCACGCATCTCCTGCTCGATAGCAGTAGAAACTTCTTCACTGGTTGACAGCAACAATAGTTCAGCCACCAACCGTTCACCATCTTGTTTGGAAATCTGCCGCAGAACCCGCTTTACTCTTGAAACACGGGCAGGATTCATCGACAGTTCATGAAATCCGAGACCAACCAATACCAAGGTATAAAGGGGTTCACCAGCGACTTCACCGCAGATACAAACCCCGATACCAGCATCATTTGCTGCGTCACAAGTCGCTTTTAACGCCCGCAAAATTGCTGGATGCATGGGATCATAGAGATAAGCGACATGTTCGTTCCCCCGATCAACCGCAAGAAAGTATTGAATCAAATCATTGGTACCAATAGAGAAAAAGTCGACCTCCTGCGCCAACAAAGGAGCAATCATAACTGCTGACGGGGTTTCAATCATGATACCGATAGCAAGGTCAGGATCATAAGCAATCCCCTCCCGATCCAGCTGAGCCTGAATCCCACAAATGATTTGCTTGCAGGCTCTAATTTCAGCCACTCCGCTGATCATCGGAAAAAGAATCCGTATTTTACCACAACTTGAAGCTCGCAATATTGCCCGTAGTTGGATTTTAAACAGACGCTCCTCATGCAGGGAAAAGCGGATCGCTCGTAACCCCATAGCCGGGTTGGCCTCATCCTCCAGATTCAATTCAGGGACAAACTTGTCACCACCAATATCAAGTGTCCTTATTGTGACCGGCTCACCTTCCATCTGCCGGAGAATTTCACAATAGGACTGGTACTGTTCCTCCTCATCGGGGGGCTCGCTTCGGCCAAGATAGAGAAATTCGGTTCGGTAAAGTCCAATACCTTCCGCAGCATGCCTTTTGGCCTGCTCCACATCACTGGCTATTTCCAGATTCCCGCGCAAAGCGATGTGAACCTGATCCGTAGTAACAGCCGAAAGCTTGCGATACTGCTCAAGATCCTGTTCCAGATATTCATAGGACTGTTTGCGTTCAAGATACTCTTTAAAAGTCTGTTCCGAGGGGTTGAGAATCACCACCCCGGTGAAACCATCAATAATAACTGGCAACCGGTCAAAGACCATCGATGTTACTGATTCCAGGCCGACAACTGCCGGGATATTCAGTGATCGCGCCAGAATCGCAGTGTGAGACGTTCGTCCCCCTTTGTCGGTTATAAAACCGAGAACTTTGGATCGGTCCATCTGCATCGTTTCAGCTGGCGACAGATCATGTGCAACCACCAGTGATTTACGGCCAATATTCCCGATAGTACGCTCACTGGCACCTGTCAATATACGCAGCAAACGGTCTCCGACCGCATCGACATCGGAACGTCGCTCCCGCAGATATTCATCTTCTATATTGTCAAACAATGCCCGGAGTTGTTCAAGAACCTGCGTCAAAGCCCCCTCAGCATTCATCTGCGCACGAATCGCTTTTTCGGTCCCCGCCACCAGCATTTCATCTTCAAGAATAAGCAGATGGGTATCAAGAATATACAGATGTTCACGCAAGTGTTGCTGCCTGGAAACCGCCTGTTTAATTTTTTTCAGCTGATCCTGAGCCCGATCAATAGCCTGATGAAAACGCAGCAGTTCTGCATCAACCTCTGTCGTCTCAATTAAAGATCGATCAACCAGGGGGCGGGGATCAACCAGACTGACCTCCCCGATACCGATCCCCGGTGAAACCCCGATACCAACCAGATATGTATCTTCTGCAACTTTAGTCTTCACCAAAACCATCCTCGATCAATGCTGCGATAACATCCATCGCCTGCTGTTCATCCAGACCTTCCACAATCACTGCGAGCTCTGTTCCCTGTGGTGCAGCAAGCAGCAATATCCCCATGATGCTTTTACCATTAACCTCAATATCATCTTTGAGCAGAGTAACATCAGAACTGAACTTATTGGCTGTCTGTACAAATTGTGCAGCCGCCCTGGCATGTAATCCCAGGCGGTTTACTATTTTAAAATTACGGTTTTGCATAATTCCTTCTGCCCCTCAAAAAGCGATCAGGTGAACCACATCAGCCCAGAACAACCCGATTAAAAAAATACTACTTACCGTTATAATAACCAGCAACAGCGTTGAGAACCCTTTCCGCGCCACCAACCCCAACATGACCATCGGAATGAGAGTTAACATCCCCAGCCAACTAGGCACTTGATGCTGGGTTAACTGGGAAAAGACCATAAATGCACTCAGTCCACCGAGAACGACAACTGCGGCTTCCTTGGTATGAATAGCCAAATCGGGCAATTTATGTTGTTGAATAAATTCAACTGACTTCAAACCCTGACGATAACCACGAGAAAAAAATGCAGTTCTGAACCAGATGGGGACAATGTTATAAAGGAGGACAAATACCAATGGCGCCCAGAGGATCCCCTTTACCGCCAGAAACAGGGCTATGCCTGCCGCCAATGGCCGCAATCCACCCCAGAAAAAGGCATCTCCAATCGCAGCATAAGGTGCTGCAACCATTTGTTTGAAATCATCAATTTCAACTTCAGCAGCAGTTCCAGAGATTCGATCCTCTTCCAACCTTAAAACTGCTCCGGCAACCAAAGGGGCAAAATATACATGAGTATTAAAATAACCCGTATACTTGAGACTCACTTCCGGCAATTTTTCCTTACTATAGAGTTTCCTCATGCCCGGCAAAAGAGCATAGAAAAACCCAAGTCCCTGGAGTGTTTCGAAGTTCCAGCTGGCTTGCAGGAGTAACAATCGAAACCATATATGTAGGCGGGTCTGCCACGAAACTTTCATCTCTACACCAACCACATCAATAAAAAGGCCATACAAAAGGAGGCACAAAACAAGGTAATCGCCCTGCTGACGTTAATCGTTCCCAAAATAACGGCAATACCAACCAGAGGAAAAGCTAATTGCATCCACGCGGATGAGTAACTCAGTGATTGCTGCACATAAGGCCAGAGCACTGGAATAATTAATAAACCACCAAGGATGATAATTGCATAAGAGGCTAAGGAAGAGAGGGAAAAGCTGATCAACCCGCGTAAATGTTGCCCTTCCGCTGCCAAAAAAGATTCTCTTTTCAGAGCAGAATCAACCCGCTGAACCAGCCGTACATTATATTGTCTGGCATATCGATCAAAGTATTGGCCAAACTTCCCGAGGGGAACAGCAATAAACAAACAAAGCAACAACAATTCTCCCCCCGAAGCATTCAAAGTTTGGCCCAGAGTAATTGCCAGCACACTACTGGCGATTGAGACCTGCGTATCATCAGGCGGAACCGCTGCACCAACAGGTAATCTGGCCAACCAGAGCAACTCGACCATCACTCCTATCTGCAAACCAACCAGGGGTTCACCAAGAACCAGAGCGGCAAGAGGAGCCGCGACAATCGGCCTCGAAATCATGATCTGCAGAATCGCAACGCGATCCAGCCCACAGATCAAAGAGACCAGAGATCCCAGGAACAGACTGAGAACCATTAACCTCTCCCCTTTAGAGCAGGAATTAATTTGCGCCAGGGGCGCTCACCATCAGCAGGAATACAGCGGGCGGTAATCTTGACTCCAGCCTGATCAAGCAGTTCCAGATTATCCAGATCAGCCGGATCCAGAAATAAAGTACAGCTGAACCGAGCCTTCCCTTTATATGCTTGCAGATTACCAAGATTCAACCGCTTGTAGATCAAGCCGCCTTGATAGGCACGAACAGCGTCGGCAGTTGTGCCAAAGAGTAGAAGAGTTCTCCGCCGGTTGAGCTGAGCTGAATTAAACAGGAGGGTCGCCTCTGCAATAGTCCCGATTTCAACCTGCATCCGGCTGGGAACTGAGGCCTGCATCATCATCTTCTGCAATGGATTCCCGGCGATCTCATCATTGGCGACAACAATACAATCGGCCTGAACGAAAGGAACCCAGGCTTCTAAAACCTGACCATGAATTAAGCGGTTATCTATGCGAGCAAGAACAAGAGCCATAATTCTCCAACAAATATTCTACCGCGCAGAACGCAGCAAATCGGAAGGGCGGATAATTGCATTTTTAGCATAATCCTTGAGCAGTGTAGCCAGCCCGTCCAGATCTTGATTGATACGAGCACCAGCCCCTTTGATCAACATTGGCAAATTGACTCCGGTGAGGATTTCAACCACCCCCTCCTGGAGAAATTCAGCACTGATATTGGTCGGTGTACCACCGAACAGGTCGGTCAAAATAATTGTCCCATCACCATCTTTTCCAGCCAGGGCGACAGCTTGATGTAATTTCACTTTAGCAACCTCAAGCGACATCTCACGATCGATACTGACCGCCTCAACCCCCTTGAGTGGACCCAGTATCAGTTCGGCGGCCTGGAGCAATTCATCGGCCAATCCAGCGTGAGTCACAACCACAATACCAATCATCGACTAACCCTTGTCAATATCTCGATGGTTAACCCGCAAAATAACATTTGACTCGGGAAAACTGCTGGACAGATTTTCAACAATGGAAACACTCCGGTGCCTCCCCCCGGTGCAACCAATGGCAACGGTCAGGTAACTTTTCCCCTCAGCACGATAATGGGGCAGCAGAAAACCGAGAAGATGATCAAGGTGCTGACAAAAATCACGGCAAACCTGTTGCGAAAGAACATATTCACGCAATGTTGGATCCAACCCGGTCAGCGGCCGTAGTTCATCAATATAATGGGGATTGGGCAGAAAACGGACATCGAACACCAGATCAGCGGCGGGCGGAAGACCGTAACGGTAGCCGAAGGACTCCAGATTAACAATCAGCGATGAATCATACTTTTCACCAAGAAAATCAAGCATCAGATCACGTAGCTGCCGTGAATTCAGGTTGCTGCTATCGATAATCTTTGTCGCACTGTTGCGCAGCTGATGCAGTTGCTGGCGTTCCTTTTCTATCCCGGACTGAAGAGTTTCAACGGTTGCGAGCGGATGCCGGCGGCGCGTCTCAGAGTAACGTCGCTGTAACACCGCATCTGCCGCTTCAAAAAAAAGAATCTCCAGCTGATAACCAGCCTCTTTTAATTGCACAAAGGTCTTATCGTGGTCACTCAGAAAACCACGATTACGGACGTCAATAACAACTGCAACACCAGCATTTGTATTCAATCCCTCCCGAGCCCGTTGCATAAAGTCTGGCAACATCACCAGGGGCAGGTTATCAACCACGAAAAAACCCTGATCCTCCAGAACCCTGGCAGCAGTACTTTTCCCGGAACCAGACAGCCCGGTAATAACCAGTAACCGTCGGCTCATTCCAAATCATCCCCAATAATATTATGTGAGTGCAAATGGGCCGCTTCAGCCATACGTTTTTCCAGCAGTTCCTGAAATTCACGGGCACTATGATAACCCATCTCCTTCAATAGCTGGTTACGTGCCGCAACCTCAACGATGGTGCCGATATTCCGCCCTGGAGCAACCGGTATCTGTGCAAACGGCAGATCGACCCCATGGATATTGAATGTCTGTTTTTCCAAGCCCAGACGATCATATTCTTTACCATCTTCCCACTTGACTAACTCAATAACCAGATCGATTTTTTTCCGTTCCCGAATTGCAGCAACACCAAAAAGATGCTTGATATTAAGAATACCCAACCCCCGGATTTCCATATGGTAGTGAAGCAGGTCCATTCCTTCACCAAAAATGACCGCAGGAAGCTTAAATCGTACCTTGATAATATCATCAGCAACCAGTCGATAACCACGCAGAA
>JAOZMV010000156.1:0-2559 GCA_029934095.1 Desulfuromusa sp.
CAACTCGGAAGGCGGAGGTACGACCTGGTAGCTCGGTAGAGAGCATGATCTTCTCAGGCTGAACAGTGATGAAAGACACCTGTGGCACCGGACGCTGCTGTGGTGCCTGTTTTTGCTGGTCACAACCGGCTAGTAAAAGACCAACTGACATGACCATCAAGACCACACCCCATTTAAGGACTGCGTAGGTTGTTGAGCTGAATTGCATCATAACTTCTCCAAATAGCTATAGTTGTCAGGTTCAAAAAGTTTTAAGGGTGTTGAGGTGCAACCAACCCTTTTAAGAAAATATTCAGGATGACATCCGGATCCTCCGGATAAAAATTCTGTTCTGGTTTTTCGAGCCAGAGGAAAAGAAAGGCATTGCAGAGACTGTCGAGAGCAATGGCAAGGTGATACGGTTCCGCAATCTTCTGAAACCGCTGGTTGCTTATTCCACTTTCAAAGATTGCGGCAAGGGTATGGAGGAACTGTTCATATCGTTCCTGAATCTCTCTATCAAGGCCCGCCTTGATATTGAAGCTTGCCCCCCGGGTTTCAGCAAAATAGAGGCGAATACAGGAGGCACTCTCCATAAAAACTGCACCTTTGGTCTTCACATAATTTCGCAGTTTTTCAATTTCGTCATCCGTCCCTTCAATCGCTTCTGTAAGAGCCTTATGGAACTTGTCGGCCTGTTCAACCATAAGGGTTTTATAGAGATCCTCTTTATTTTTAAAGAACTTGTAGAGTGTTCCAGTGGCAAATTCTGACTTTCCGGCAATCTCAAGCATGGAGACGTTGTGATACCCCTTCTCCGAAAAAAGTGTCAGCCCGGCTGCCAGCATCTCTTGACGTTGTCTGAGTTTTTCTCTTTCCCGACGGGAGAGGATTTTTTCTGGCATTTTCAAAGGTCTCCACTGAGTTGGCTGTCAATGACTTCAGGAGTGAGGAGAAATCATTATTCATAAAGTGACGATTGGTTCATATTTAGGATTCAAACGTTCATTTGTCAAGGGGAAATAGAAAAACAGGGTGATTTTTATGGTGCAGAACTTTTTATAGATAGTCGTATAGGTCTAATAACTGAGAAGAAAGACAATCTCAATCTTCCAATTGTCAGCTTTTTTCTCCCACCAAACCCTTCCACCACTGCTTGTAGGGGAGCAATAAAAAATTGATACTCAGCCGTTTCTGGCTCTGTTCAAGCTGAAACCCTTTTTCCAGCACAGCTTTTTCAATTCCTTGCATATGCAGGGCTCCCCAGGGGATGACCACCGTATCGTATTTATCCAGGGCTCTGGGCAGGTAGCCAAGAACCGACAGGTTTCGTTTGGTGATCAAATCCGTCATGACGAGTCTGTTGATATCGGGGTTGAAATGTTCCTGTGCCCAGCGATTGAATTCAAAATAACCAGAGATCAAAGATTCTCCATTCAATACATATTTTGCCAGGGCATTGAGGATCTCCAGCGTGTGTGGATTAAACTGCTTCAGATCGATGTCGGCGCGGAGAATATCCGGAGTGTTTTGACCCTCTTCTATTGTTTTATCGAGGTCAGATGCGTCTATTAATCTCCCCTGAAAGTGAACTTTCTCTTGCGAAGTGAGACCGAGCAGATTGGCAATCTTTCCGTAACCAAACTGTTCTGTCAATAAGTGCTCCTCATCGCTGACCCCTTCGGCCAGAATCAGAGTTCGGTCACCGGGAATCGACGCAATCAGATTATCGTAATACTCTTCCTGCCCGAGATGGATCATCCCTGCCAGTCGGATTTGTTTGTCCCCCTGACGGTAAATTCGCTCCGTCATGTACAGACCGTTTGGCTGTAACTGCACAAATCCGGCGGTCTTTGTTTCAATCAGGGTGGCAACAAAAGAATAACTTATCAGTATCAGTGCCATTGGCAGCAGCAGAATGTTGATCAGACCGAAGCGCAGCAAATTTTGACCGCTGAATGACGGTCCAACAAACTGACTCCGGGTGAATAACAGGCTTTTATGGTTAAGTTGTAGATTTAATCTCAGTAATAAAATGGCGATGAGAAGTTGCCCACAGCCAGCAATCAGCTGAAAATAGTCTCCGCTGATAATTGCCAGCGGCCAGTGACCAACCAGAGCCCAGAATACCCAGATGAAGAGCGGCAGCAGGATGATTTTTGGCAGATGGTGGTTAAAGCCAAGCCCGAAGTAGACAATAGACGCGCTGCAGATGCAGGCCAGCCAGGCAAATTGGTGCAGTCCAGAGAGGAGGTGAGCCCCAGAAAATAGTTGCACAAGTTGATCGGCAATGTTGGTTAATGCAGAAATGACAAAAAGAATCAGAAATAGGTTGGCAAGTTTTCTCATGGGTTATTTGTTGGCTTGTTTTTCCAGGCAGTTCAGAATATTTGCCATGGTTTGATTGATGCGGGAGAACCTTTGGGGATCAGCAAGTATTTCACTCTCCGTTTGTACATAGAGAGATCCGTCCAATTCATCACGGCACTTATTGATCAGTGCCTGAGCCGATGTCGGGGTGGTCTCCAGGTGAAATTGCAGCCCCACGACCCGATTGTCCAGAATAAATCCCTGGTTCGG
>JAOZMV010000156.1:2659-4266 GCA_029934095.1 Desulfuromusa sp.
TTGTTTATTGCACTGCTGGTTGTGGTCGTTATTGTCGTTGTCGGGGCATTTTTCTACATTGATTCCATTGCTAAAAAAGCCATTGAGCAGGGTGGTGAAATGGCGTTGGGGGTGACTACTAACCTTGAGAGTGTCCATATCTCACTGCTTGGTGGCGAGGCTTCACTGAGTGGATTGCAGATAGCCAACCCCGTTGGGTTTAAAGCCCAGACTTTTATGGAGCTCGGGCAGGGAGAGGTCGCTATTTCTCTCGGCTCACTGATGGGTGATACAGTTAAAATCCCGCGGGTTAAATTAAGTCATATCCGGGTCAACCTGGAGCAAAGTGGCAAGAAGAATAATGTTGATCCAATTCTTGCTCGTGCCAAGAGTATGGGTGGGGGAAAATCAGCCTCCCAAGTGTCTCAACCTGCGGCAGAAGGGGGCAAGAAATTTATTATCGAATATTTCTCTCTTGAGGATGTGCAGGTCAACGCCAGCTTGGATTTACTGGGGCACTCCTCTTCGGTTAATTTGGTGTTGCCGAAGATTGAACTGCATAATTTAGGAGCCGAGGATCAGGGCTTGCCACTGTCCGAACTGGTACAGAAAATAGTTCATGCTATCCTCAGTGTTGCGCAAGAAAGTTCCGGGAAACTCTCTCCGGCATTGGCAAAGTTACTGGCGGGTGAATTAAAAGGCCTTGATGGTATTCAAACCAAAGTTATTGGCCAGGCGACAGTACAGGTAAAAAAGACGGTGAGTGATCTGCAGGAAAACATAAAAAAACAAGTTCCGGAGAATCTTCCTTCTGATGTCGATAAAGCGATCCATGAAACGGGGGAGAGTGTGTTGAAAGGGGTCGGTAACCTGTTTGGTGGGGATAAAAAATAACCGTTTTCAAGATCAGGGACTTATGTTGATCCATTCAGAATTTCCGGATGGATACTAACCTGAACTTAGATCTTGAAAATTTGGGGGTATGATCATAACTTGTTATGTTCATGCCCCGATTTTTCTTGACCAGTCTATCCAAGAATGGATTTTACTATGCCCAAGGTTGATGCTTTTGAAAAACACAGTGATGCTTATGATGATTGGTTTGTAAAAAACCGGGAGGCCTATGAGGTAGAACTGAAGGCCGTCCAGCAGTTGCTTCCGGTTGGTGATGTCCAAGGGATGGAGATCGGCGTTGGTTCCGGGAAGTTTGCAGTGCCACTGGGGATCAAGATCGGAGTGGAGCCTTCAGAGCAGATGGCGGTTAAGGCGAAGCAGCTGGGGATTGAGGTTCATTCTGGTGTCGCAGAGGAACTACCGTTTTCTGCTGATCGATTTGATTTTGTGCTGATGGTGACCACAATCTGTTTTGTTGACGATATTGTTCAATCTTTTCGGGAGGCGCTGCGGGTTCTTATTTCTGGCGGTTGTATTCTGGTCGGTTTTGTCGATATGGAGAGTGAACTGGGGCAGAAATATCTGCAGAATCGTCACAAAAGCAAATTTTATCAGCAGGCAACCTTTTTCTCGACCCGTGAGGTTCTGGATCATCTGGAGACAGCAGGCTTCGGAGCTACCGAGATTAAGCAGACGCTGATTCCTGGTGATACAGAAAAAACTGTGCTTGACGG
>JAOZMV010000157.1 GCA_029934095.1 Desulfuromusa sp.
AACCGATTTCTGGCTGGAGCTGGGATTGCAGAGTATCCACGACAAATCCCTCGATTATTTGCAACGTGGACATGATTACGCCTGTTTTCTCGATGCCTACCAGCGGGCAAAACAACGTGACTTACGGGTTTGTGCCCATGTCATTCTCGGCCTCCCCGGTGAAAGCCGTGATGATATTCTGGCGACAGCCGATGAGGTTGCACGTTTACAGGTGGATGGTATCAAGCTCCATTTACTCCATGTCCTCAACGGAACTCCCCTTGGAGATTTATATAAGCAGGGTCAGGTACCAATGTTGGAAATGGAGGAATATGTTGAGTTGGTGGTCGATTTTATCGAACGTTTGCCACCTGATACACTGATCCACAGGCTGACCGGTGATGGCCCCCGTGATATTCTGCTGGCACCCATCTGGTCAGTGAATAAGTGGGAAGTTCTCAACGCAATTGATGCTGAACTGGAACGGCGTGGTTCAAAGCAGGGGGACAAATACAAAAGCTAGTAAACTCGGGACTGTCCCCAGCTCCATCGGGGGCTGTCCCAGATATTTACTGACTATGAGAATACGGTGGTTCACGTCGCAAAAGCCTGGGACAACCCCCGTGCGGGGACAGTCCCGTTTTTGCTTGCTATGGCTCCCCGGAATGCGGAAAAGATGAGTGAATAAGTCAAGAAGAGAAAAAATAGAGGATCAGCATACGCCCCGCAACAGCGGAGATAGAACCGACCAAAAACCGCTCAGGAGCGGGTGGAAGTGGACACGGTAATGTCTGAACTCTCCAGAGTTGGGGCTGCCCCACTCCAGGAAATCAACATTAACGATGCCCAAATAAAACTGATAAATAAAATCGTCAACCTAAACATGGGCGCACACTAACAGAAGAAACTGTTTGAATCAACAACAGATATCATGAATGTGAAAATATAAATAATGTTCGATCTCAACACCCTTAATCCGCAACAACGTCAAGCAGTCACCCACAAAACGGGTTCGCTGTTACTTCTGGCCGGAGCCGGATCAGGGAAAACCAGAGTTATCACCTGCCGCATTGCCCACCTGAGACAACAGGGGGTTCCAGCTGAACAAATTCTAGCCGTCACCTTTACCAACAAAGCTGCCCGGGAAATGGCCGAACGGGTGGAGGAGATGGTGGGCCGAAAAGAAACCAAAGGGATGGTGATTGCCACCTTCCACTCTCTTTGTCTCCGCATTCTCAAAGTCCATATTGATCGCCTTGGTTTCAAGAAGAATTTTTCTATCTATGCAGCTGCCGATCAACAACGGCTGATCCGCGACTTGTTACGTGACATCGGGGTAAAAAACAGCTCCTCCGACGCCGATCAAGTGCTCTGGCGCATCAGTGCAGCCAAAAATCACTTCATTGCTGCAGACAGTTATCAATCCAGTGATCGGGACCCGCTCACAACGCTGGTCGCCACAATTTACCCCCGCTATCAACAGGCACTTAAAGCTTACAATGCGGTTGATTTTGATGATCTGTTGATGTTTACCGTCCAACTACTGGAACAACACCCTGACCTGCAGGAACATTACTGCCAACGGTTCCAGTATCAAATGGTTGATGAATACCAGGATACCAACCTGGTTCAGTACCGATTATTGAAACTACTGGCAAGCGGGCATGGCAACCTGTGTGTTGTCGGTGATGATGATCAATCCATCTATGCTTTTCGCGGTGCCGATGTCGCTCATATCCTCAACTTTGAACATGACTTCCCCGGCACCAAGGTAATCAAACTGGAACAGAATTACCGCTCTAGCGGAAATATTCTTACCGCCGCCAACGCGATTATAAAGAACAATCAGCAGCGAAAAGAGAAAGCCCTCTGGACCGAGAGCGGCGCTGGTAGCAAAATAGAGTACCTCCTCTGTGAAGATGGTGAGGATGAAGCCCGGCAGGTGATGGAACAGATTCATGCTGAAAAATACCGGGGCAAACTTGCCTATGGTGACTTTGCAATTCTGTACCGAACCAACAGCCAGTCCCGCTCCTTTGAAGAACAATTACGTTATGAAAATATTCCCTATGTCCTGATTGGTGGGCAACAGTTTTTTGATCGCAAAGAGATCAAGGATGTTATCGCCTACCTGAAAGTTATTCAGAACCCAGCCGACGAGGTCAATCTACTGCGGATATTAAACTACCCCAAGCGGGGGATTGGCACCGGAAGCATTGATCGAATCATCAGACATTCTGCCGACAAAAAAATCTCCCTGTGGCGCGTTCTGCAGCAGGTCGATCAGGTTGCAGAGGTCAATGATCGCACCGCCATTGCCTGCAGCCACTTTGTTGACTTGATCCAACGCTATCAAAAACGGTTTGCTCAACCGCTGCGACTGCAGGAAACATTGCTGGAGATGCTCACCGAGCTGAAGTTAGCGGAAGAAATTTATCGGCAGGAAAAAGATCCTCAGATTGCCCAACGTCGGGTGGCAAATCAGGAAGAGCTACTGAACAGTTTGGCAACTTATCTGGAGCGGACCCCCCACCCCGATCTTGCCGGTTTTCTCGACCGGATATCGCTGTTTGATGATGAGATTGCGGGGAAAAATGATAAAGAAAGTAAGCTGGCACTTGATGCCGTGACCCTGATGAGTTTACATTCAAGCAAAGGGCTGGAATTTCCGGTGGTCTTTCTCGTCGGGATGGAAGAAGGTTTCCTGCCGCATAAAAAATCGATCTACGAAACTTTTGATATCGATGAAGAACGGCGCCTCTGCTACGTTGGCATCACCCGAGCACAGCAACAACTATTCCTTCTGGGAACACAGCAGCGGCGCAAATACGGTAAGTTGGAGCAACGTGAGCCGAGTCGGTTTCTGGGTGAAATTCCGGAAAAACTGCTACAGAAATCGGTTGGGGAACCACCCCGTAAAGCGACCTTGGAAGAAGAAGCGGCCAGTGCAACCAGTTTTTTTGATAATATTGGCCAGATGTTTGGAGATTAATAGTTTCTTCCTCTCCCCAGGGAGAGGGACGGGGTGAGGGGAAATTCTGACAGTAATCCCCCCTCATCCGCCCTATTGGGCACCTTTTCCCTCAGGGAGAAGGAAACATAGATAACAACATGAATACGTCGATAAAAGGAGAAAAATAATGCCAATGATTAAAGTTACATTTCCCGGAGGGTCGATGGTCACCTCAAACTTTGGAAAGTTTGAAGTTCCGACAGACCAACCGGTAGAAGATGGTGGAACCGATACTGCCCCGGAACCCTACATGCTGTTTTTGTCATCCATCGTCACCTGTGCCGGTTTTTATGTACAGCGCTTCTGCCAACAACGGGGACTGTCCACTGACGGGATGACAATGACTCTGGATATTGAACGCAACGCAGAGATGCGTCGGTTGGAGAAAGTCAAAATGGCGATCCAGCTTCCTGAAGGGTTCCCGGACAAATATCACAAAGCCGTCATTCGTGCTGCCGGAATGTGTTCAGTCAAAAAAGCGATTGCGGACCCGCCGGAATTTGAGGTGATTACGGAATAGTGAACAGCGGTAGGTATTGACCAGAAAAAACCTTCAATATCTACCGCTAATCCTTCCAACTCCCACTTTCCCGCCACTACAAAGTCCTGAATTTATATCTTTTCTTTTATTGACCGCTTGTTTTACCAAAAAGTGGTGATTAAATATAAGTAACTCTCATTCTTAATTCTCACTCAACCCTCGGAGGCAGTACATGTATGACGTCATCATCATCGGTGGTGGAATCGTTGGCTGTGCTCTGGCCAGGGAATTATCCCGCTACGATCTGCGTCTGGCTCTGATTGAAAAAGAGGTCGAGGTTGGTTTTGAAACCAGCAAAACCAATTCCGGGATTATCCATGCAGGACATCACTCCCCCCCTGACACCTTGAAGGGGAAATTTGAATGGGCGGGAAATCAGCTGTGGGACGATCTTGCTGGTGATCTGAAATTTGGTTTTAAACGGATTGGTGAACTCCTTCTGGCGCAGCATCCTGAGGATCTGCAATACCTGGAGCAGCTTAAAAAACAGGGGGAAGCCAGAGGGGTTACCGGCCTTGAGATGTGGTCTCAAAAACGGCTCAGAAAAGAGGAGCCCAACCTCAGTCACACCGTTCTTCAAGCTCTCCATGCTCCCACGGCAGCCGTCATCAACCCCTACGAAGCTTGCTTCGGCCTCATCGAATCGGCACAGCAGAATGGTGCTGAAC
>JAOZMV010000158.1 GCA_029934095.1 Desulfuromusa sp.
TGCTTTTTTGACCGCTCCGATCTGGAACTGGGGTGCCCTCTACACCAAGCTGGCAGAAGAGGTACACGCTGGCACCTGGAAATCTGAGCAGATCTGGTGGGGGATGAAAGAAGGTCTGGTTCAACTTGCTGATTTCAGTGCAAAGGTTCCCGCAGATGTTCAGAAGCTGGTAACGGAAAAAGCTAATGCCATTAAAGCTGGCACCCTTCATCCTTTTGCCGGACCGATCAAAGACCAGAGCGGTAAAGAGGTTGTTGCTGCCGGACAAGTTCTGGATGATGGTTCTTTGCTCGGAATGAACTTTTTTGTCGAAGGTGTTCAGGGAACGATTTCGAAATAAGCTGAATTATTAACCAAGGCACGTCCATCAGGGCGTGCCTTTTTTGGTTATCTATGTCTGATATTTTAAAGATCAAAAATATCCGCAAAACTTTTCCCGGTGTGGTTGCCCTGGACGATGTTTCCTTTTCGGTTGCCCGAGGAGAAATCCACACCCTGCTGGGGGAAAATGGTGCTGGGAAAAGTACCTTGATGAACGTTCTGACCGGCCTTTACCATCCGGATCGAGGCGAGATCAGTATTGACGGTAACCCGGTACACTTTACCAGTCCGCGTGATTCACTCAGCTGTGGTATCGGGATGGTCCATCAACATTTTATGCTGGTTCCGGCCCACTCTGTTTTTGAAAATATTCTGCTGGCTCTCGATAATGTTCCAAATTTCTTCAGCCGTAAAATCTACAAAGAAAAAATTCAGAAATTGATCGATGAATTCGATGTTGATCTTGATCTGGAGACTCCGGTCTGGAAACTCTCCATTGGTGCACAACAGTGGATCGAGTTGATCAAGTTACTGATGCGTGACTGTCAACTGTTGATCCTTGATGAACCAACTGCCGTTCTTACCCCCCAGGAAGCTGAACGCTTGTTTAGTGTTTTGCGGCGTTTGAAGGAGCAGGGGAAAAGTATCATTTTTATCTCCCATAAAATGCGTGAGGTAATAGAAATTTCTGATCGTGTCACTATTCTCAAAAAGGGTTGCAGTCTTGAAACTCTGAATCGTGGTGATTTTGACGAGTCAAAACTGGCCTCATTGATGATCGGTAAAGATAAAATTCCGCAGTGGCAGAAAAACCTGCAGATGTCCGATGAAATTGTGTTGGATATCCAGAACCTTTCGGTTCGCAATGATCGTGGTCTGGCTGATCTGGATGATTTTAATCTGCTGCTGAAAAAAGGTGAAATTCTCGGTATTGCCGGGGTCGCAGGAAATGGGCAAAAAGCTTTGGCAGAAGTGCTGACCGGGTTGAAAAATACCAGTCAGGGACGGATTATGGCCGGGGAGAAAGATATCACCAACAGCAATGCCAGGTACTCCTATATTGCCGGGATTGCCCATATCCCGGAAGATCGAAAAACTATCGGTATCGCGCCAGATATGAGTGTTGACGAAAATTTGATTATGAAGAGTTTTAAGAGTGGACTGTTCAGAAACTGGATTTTTCAGGACAAAAAGGCGATCCGGCGCAATGCGGCAGAAAAAATAGAACAATTTGCGATTAAAAGTGGCCCCGATGGGACCCCGGTTCGGTATTTGTCCGGTGGAAATATTCAAAAGGTTATTATTGCCCGGGAACTCTCCGAACACCCTGCAGTTCTGGTGGCTCTCTATCCAACCCGTGGCCTTGATATTGGTAGCGCTGAATATGTCCATAAGGTCATTGCCGATGGTGTCGACCGGGGTATGAGTACCATTTTGATCGCCGAAGATCTGGATGAGTTACTCAAGCTCAGTGACCGTATCGCGGTGATGTTTCGTGGCAAGCTGATCGGCTATGTCGATCCGCGTAAGACCACACGGGAAGAGATCGGTCTGATGATGGGTGGAGAAACTCCAGGGGGTGCTGAATGAAGCTGGTGATTGAGCGCCGTGAAATATCTTCCGCTTTGCTCCGTTTCAGTGCCCCGGTTGCATCGATCGGAGTTGCGTTGTTTGTTGCCGGATTTCTGTTGCTTGCCAGTGGTGTCAGCCCTTTGGCCGCCTACAAAGAGATCCTGATTGAAGCACTCGGGTCCCTATATGGGTTGTCAGAAACTCTGGTGAAAACCACACCGCTGATTTTCGCCGGGCTGGGGGTCAGCCTCGCTTTCCGCATGCAAATCTGGAATATTGGTGCTGAAGGTCAGATTTATGTGGGGGCTATGGGGGCGACCTGGGTGGCTCTTTTTTCCGGGATTCAGAATCACTGGCTGATGATGACAGCGATGTTTTTTGCGGCATTCTTCTGTGGCGGGCTTTGGGCCGGGGTGGCAGGTTTTTTACGTGCTCGCTGGCAGGTCAACGAGGTTATTGTTACTCTGTTGATGAACTATATTGCCATTCTCTGGGTTGATTATCTGATCTATGGTCCATGGAAAGATCCTAAAGGATTTAACTTTCCTTTAACCGCCCAATTCAGTGATACCGCCCGGTTTGCTGAATATTTTGACACCCGGTTTCACAGCGGATTTTTCCTTGCGGTTTTCTGTGCGCTGCTCCTCTATCTGTTTATTGAGCGGACCGTCTGGGGTTATGAAATAAAAGTTATCGGCAGTAACCCAAAAGCGGCTCAATATGCCGGGATGAATACCGGAATGGCAATATTTTTTGTCCTGTTTCTCAGCGGTGCGATTGCCGGGGTCGCCGGTTTCAGCGAGGTTGCCGGGTTGCAGCATCGTCTCCAGCACGGCATCTCTCCCGGCTATGGCTATACAGCAATCATTATTGCCTGGTTGGCTAAACGGAGTGCCATCGGGGTGGTTATTGTCTCCTTTCTAATGGGGGTGTTGCTGGTTGGTGGTGATAGTTTGCAGCTTTTATGGCAGTTGCCGGTCGCCTTTGTTTATGCTTTTCAGGGATTGATTCTGTTTTTTCTTCTGGCATCTGATTTCTTTATCATTTATCGGGTGAAGCTGGTCAAGGGAGTTGTCAATGGTTGAAATTCTGCTGGATGCAACTGTTCGAGCCGGTACCCCGATTCTGTTTGCCACATTGGGGGCGATCATCAATGAACGGGCTGGGATAATTAATCTTGGCATCGAAGGGTTGATGTTGATCGGTGCCCTGGCCGGTTTTGCCGGAACCTATTTGAGCGGTTCCTTATTGGTGGGAGTGCTGCTTGCCTTTGGTGCATCTTTTCTTGCTGGAAGCATTCACGCTCTGATCACTGTCCAGCTACGTGGTAATCAGATTGTCAGCGGTCTGGCTTTGACCATGTTCGGGGTTGGAATCACGGCACTGTTCGGCAAGGGGATGGTTGGCTTGACTATCGTTGGTTTTAAACGGATTGCCATCCCCGGATTAAGTGAACTTCCCATTATTGGCAGAGCCTTCTTCAATCAGAACCTGCTGATCTACTTCAGTTTTCTGCTGGTATTTTTGATCTGGTTTTTCTTCTACCGAACCCGTTGGGGACTGGGGGTGCGGAGTGTCGGTGAAAATCCAGCTGCAGCTGACACCTGCGGTTTTTCAGTCAGCACCTACCGTTTTCTGGCAGTGACGATTGGCTCCGGTCTGGTTGGAATTGGTGGTGCTTACTTGAGTCTGGCGAGTACCCCCATGTGGATTGAAAATATGTCAGCAGGGCGTGGCTGGATTGCCGTGGCCCTGGTCATTTTTGCCGGTTGGTCAAGTCCTCGAGCGATGCTGGGAGCTTATCTGTTTGGTGGAATTACCGCCATGCAGTTGCGCTTTCAGGCCATGGGGACAACGATCAGTGCTCATGTTTTACAAATGCTCCCTTACTTTTTTACTATCCTGGTCCTGGTTATTTCGACTCAGCGGATGCAAAAAGGTGCCAGTCAACAGCCGGAAGGTCTGGGACTGCCCTATGACCGGGAGGATCGCAAATGAGTGCTGCTGAAGTTTTACTGGAGCGTATCCGTCAGGATGGGGCGGTCAATGGGGAGATTGTCAATGTTGGACAATTTCTCAATCATATGGTTGATCCGGTTTTGATCCACCTGTTGGGGGATGATATCGCCGCCCGCTTTGCCGACCAAGCGGTTGACAAAATTTTAACCGCCGAAACCAGTGGCATTATGCTGGCTCAAGCAGTTGCCTTGAAGCTGCAGGTGCCGTTTGTCTATGCCAAGAAAAAACGCCCGATCACCATGCCGGA
>JAOZMV010000159.1 GCA_029934095.1 Desulfuromusa sp.
GTTCAGCACCGGTAAAAGCACCCCGTTCATGCCCGAACAGTTCACTTTCAAATATATTCTCCGGTACCGCACCACAGTTGACCGCAACATACTTCCCATTCTTACGCGCTCCAAATTCGTGCAGGCAACGAGCAGCGATCTCCTTACCGGTTCCGGTTTCCCCCTGCAATAAAACTGGTGCATCGGTGTCAGCAACATCGAGTATCTCTTCACGCAAACGACGAATCCCGGCGCTATTGCCGATCAAGCGCTGTTCAATTCCAATCGATCCGGACAAACGGCAACGCAGTACACGATTTTCCATAATCAAGCGGCGTTTTTCACCGGCCCTCTGGACAACATCAAGAAGTCTTTCTGGCTCAAACGGTTTTTCAATAAAATCATAAGCCCCCTTCTGCATCGCTTCGACCGCCATCTGAACATCCCCATGAGCAGTCAATAACACCACAGGAATGTCAGAATCGAGTGCGTGCAAACGGGAGAGAAATACCATGCCATCCATCTTCGGCATCCTGATGTCACTCACCACAACGCCATAAAATTCACTTGTCAGTTGGTTCAGAGCAGTCTGTGCATCAGAAAAACTCTGCACTTCATAACCGGACAATTCCAACCACTGAGCTGTCGCAGCACGCATCTCGGCATCATCATCAACCAGACAAATTTTGTTTTCGTTGCCGTCCATTTAACTACTCCATTTTATTGTTTTGCTAGTGTCGTGTCATTCATGGAATGTCGCAAATTTGCGCCGGAATTTTGCGTGTCAACAAGGCGTGACTTTCGCTGCATAGCCAAAGCTATACAGCGGAAGTCGCAACGCAGTTGGCGCGTAAAATAACCAGCAAAATGCGATAGTTCATGCATGACATGACACTAACGGTAACCTGACCGTAAACTGTGCTCCACCCTCGGGAAGATTCTGCGCCCGGATCGTTCCCCCCAGATCAGTGACAATCCGGTAGGAGATCGACAACCCGAGTCCCATCCCTTCACCAACCTCCTTGGTGGTGAAAAATGGAGTAAAAAGTTCTTCCATATCTTGATCAGCAATCCCGGTACCAGTGTCACTGATAGAGATTTCAATTTCCTGATTCTGAACTGAAACTGCAATCAACAGATCCCGCTGATGACTGTCATGCATGGCATCTATAGCATTGCGGATCAAGTTAACCAGAACCTGTTTTACCCGCGCACGATCACCACCCAAAATCAACGGTTTCTCTGGAACCTCCTTAGACAAAGAGATCCCGAACTCACTGAACAAGGGTGCTGTCATTGCCAAAGCGCCATCAAGACAATCCTGCAACACAACCTGTCCTTTTAATTTTGGCGTTTTGTGGGCAAATATTTTAAGTTGAGCCGTAATCGAGGCCATATGTTCAGTCATTCGCGTCACCGCAGTCAGAGTTTCATGAACCTTCCCGGTCTCCTGCCGATCAAGTAACAGACGTCCGCTGGCAGCCTGGGTACGAATGGCAGAAATTGGCTGATTTAATTCATGGACAATCCCGGCGGCCATATGACCAAGTGCCGCCAGTTTGCCAGTTTGAACCAGTTCTGCCTGGGTCTCACGTAAAATAGTCTCGGTGCGGCTACGTTCTGCAACCTCTTCCTGCAAGCGCAGATTCATCTCCTGAATCGCCACGGCTTCACGTGCCTTGCGCCGGGAAATCTGCTTCTGTCGTCGCTCCCGAACATACAACCCGAGTGCCAGAATCAGCAGCGACAGCACAATGCCGATTGCTGCCACCGCTTGTCCTTGCTCTCGTACCGGAGCAAGAGGAACGACATGATGCAGTTGCCAATCCAAACCAGGCAGAGAACGTGACAACATCAGATAAAGATCGCCCTCAAAACGGACGATCCTTTGCCCATCTGCTAAAGTCTCAATTGTCTCCAAGGACAACAGATCCAGAGACAGATTGCCATACTGTCGCCCGGCAAGGATCATGTTTCTTTGTCCTTCCGATAATTGCGTCAGGGTTCGATACTTCCAATCGTTGCGACTGGAAAGAAACAGAACCCCGTTGGCATCGCTGACCAGAACCGTTTCACCACCTTTATGCCAATCTTCCTGTAAGGGCGACAGATCGACCTTAACAACAGTTGCACCCAGAAACCGCTCATCCTTAAGAACAGGATGTGACATGAAATATCCGGGTCGTCCAGTGGTCACTCCAATAGCAAAAAAGCGCCCCTTCAAACCCGCTTTGGCATCGGTAAAATAAGGTCTGAAACCATAATTATGGCCAACAAAACTTAACGGTTCCTGCCAATTACTTGAGGCCAGAGTCTCACCAATAGAATTCACCACATAGAGTGCGTCCGAACCTGCTTCGGTATTCAACGATTCCAGATACCGGTTAACCAGATCCAGGTTGAAAGAGGTTTTAAGGAGAATTTGCACATCGATATTCTGGGACAAAACATAGGGCAAGTAAGCATAACGACTCAACGCTTCACGCAAAGTTCCAGAATACAACGTCAGCCTCTCGCCACCCACTTTTATCAGATTATCGAGAGCATCGTTATAGACCCAGCGGGTTGCCTGCCACACCAGGCTGGTTGACAGAACAATCCCGAGGAGAAACACCCACAAAGGGACAATATTTCTAAAAAATCGCTTTTTCGAC
This sequence comes from Desulfuromusa sp., assembly GCA_029934095.1. Taxonomy (GTDB): domain Bacteria; phylum Desulfobacterota; class Desulfuromonadia; order Desulfuromonadales; family Geopsychrobacteraceae; genus Desulfuromusa. Next base: position 2,634 of record JAOZMV010000159.1, read on the forward strand.
AAAACAGGATTCCATCCAAAAGTTTAAAAAGTGCCACAATGGTTTTCTAACAACTCAATTCATTTTATTGTTTTACACTGATAACAAATTTCAGATAACGCCCTTCTGGAAAGCTGACTGAACAGGGAAAGTCTTCCGGTTGGCCGCTGGTAAAAATCGTCTTCAGGGTATCTCCAGTTTGCAATGCACCACGCCGCAGCTCCTTGAGATAATCATCCAGAGATACTTTTTGATGATTTGAGGAACTGATCAGCAAACCGCCAGACTCCAACAATGGAAGAGTTGCAGCAACCAGTTTGCTCGTCCCCCCATGGGTGGAAAAGCGACTTTTTTTGGTGGTTGAAAACGATGGGGGATCAAACAGGATAATATCAAAGTAGCGCTGCTGAATCTGCATTTTTTCCAGTTCTGCGAAAACATCACCAACAATAAATTCATGTCGCTTCGGATTGATCCGATTTATAGAAAAATTTTCGCGCGCAATATCCAGATATTTTTTCGAGACATCAATACTGGTGACCTTCTTTGCTCCAGCAGCAGCGGCTGCGACAGAGAAGGCTCCGGTGAATGCAAATAGATTAAGAACCCGTTTTCCAGAAACTCGGGACATAATTTCTTGACGATTGCGCCGCTGATCAGGGAAAAGTCCAGTATTCAGACCTTCTCTCAGATCAACCAGATAATTCAATCCAAGCTCTTTGACCTGCAATGGCACCGCTGCTGCGCTTCCTGCTATCAAATGGCTGTATTCCTTGGTCCTTTTTCTTGCCTCCAAAGCCCGGGTTTCCTGAGGTCGCAGCTTACGATAGATCCCCTGGGGTTGAAAAACCTTCTGCAGGGCTGCTGTTAATATCCCCAGATGGGCATCCCAGGCCGGCGTATATAATTGCAACATCAGATAATCACCGTAGCAATCAACCGTCACCCCGGGGAGCCCGTCACCTTCACCGTTGAGCCAGCGGAAAGCATCAGTTTGATCCAGATTGGCATATTGACGCAGTTGTTTTGCCTGACTGAGTTTCCCTTCCAACCACCCTTTGGTCAGCTGAATTTTACCGGGATCAAGAATGCGAGCAACAATTCTATCTGCTGGATCGTAGAGCGCAGTAGCCAGATGGTTTTGATTTTCATCGACTAATGCTATTAACTCCCCGGCTTCTCCCGTGGGCCATTGTTTCGTATAGCGATCGGCAATAATCCACGGGTGACCCAATTGCAACATGCGAAGCGTTTCTGGCCCTACTTGACATTTTTTCATAGAGTTTCCTCAACTTTTTTTGAGAACTGACTTAGATTGAATTGTAACCGACCAGCACCAACACACCAAGCGGCAGTTTTCATATTGCAGCCAGTCCATGGATAGTCCGACAACCTCCTGGATCATGACAAAAAAATAGAATGCTGTAAATATTTACAAATTCTTTCTGTTCAATGTTATAATGCTAAGATATGCACAGGAGGCACCAGATGAGCAGCAAATTCAAAAATCGTATTCGTGAACAATTTGGC
>JAOZMV010000015.1 GCA_029934095.1 Desulfuromusa sp.
GGAAGAAGTTGTCTAGATACTCTGGTCCAGTCTGCCGTCAGTGCAGAAGAGAAAACGCTAAACTGTTCCTGAAAGGGGACAGATGTTATACCGATAAATGTGCTTTGGAGCGGCGTAACTATGCTCCAGGTCAGCATGGTCAACGCCGTACTAAGGTTTCAGATTACGGAACTCAATTGCGTGAAAAGCAAAAGGTCAAGCGTACTTATGGCTTGCAGGAAAAACAATTTAGACTCTATTTTTCCAAAGCAGACCAGATGAAGGGTGTTACAGGTGAAAATCTGCTGATGCTTCTTGAGCGTCGCCTTGATAGTGCTATTTACCGTCTTGGTTTTTCGGTATCCAGGGCTCAGGCGCGGACTTTAGTTCGTCATGGCCATTTTCAGGTTAATGGGCAGAAGGTCAATATCCCTTCTTATCTCGTACGCCCTAATGACGTTGTCAGTTTGCGTGAGAAGAGTCGTGAGGTCGCTTGTATCAACGAGTCTTTGGACAGCGTAATGCGTCGTGGGTTACCGTCTTGGGTCGAACTAGAGCGTGATGCGTTCCAGGGGACAATAAAGACATTACCTGTACGTAGTGAATTGACCACACCTGAATTCCAGGAACAGTTGATAGTAGAACTTTACTCTAAATAATTGCTAACCTCATCAGGGTATCTTGAGAGGGAGAACTAATATATGTACAAAAACTGGAGAGATCTGATCAAACCAATGCGTTTGGAAGCGACTGAATTGACCGATACTTATGGTAAATTTGTTGCTGAACCATTTGAGCGCGGATTTGGTACAACTCTGGGTAATTCTTTACGGCGTATTCTTTTGTCCTCTCTTCAGGGGGCAGCGATTACCTCTGTGCGGATCAAAAATGTTCAGCATGAGTTTTCAAGCGTTGTTGGCGTCACTGAGGATGTGACGGATATTATCCTTAATTTAAAAGGTGTAAAAGTTCGTTTACACGGTCATGATGATCGTAATGTCCGGATTGTGCAGAAGGGTGTTGGCGTTATTACGGCCGGTGATATTATCACCGACAATAACGTTGAGATTTTAAATCCTGACCATCACATCGCGACTTGTGGTGATGAGACGGATCTTGAAATTGATATGACCGTTGCCATGGGCAAGGGTTATGTTTTTGCTGAAAAAAATCGTGATGATAGTGCCCCGGTTGGAACCATTCCCATCGATGCCATTTTTTCTCCGATTGCAAAAGTTAATTACAACGTCTCGAATGCACGCGTTGGGCAGATCACCGATTATGACAAGTTGACACTGGAAATAAATACCGATGGAAGTGTCAAGCCGGAAGATGCAATTGCTTATGCCGCTAAAATTTACAAAGAGCAGTTGCAGATCTTTATCAATTTTGATGAAACTGATGAACCGGTGCCGGAAGAAGAAAATAATGAAAAGCATAAAATAAATGAAAACCTTTATCGTTCGGTTGAAGAACTTGAACTTTCGGTTCGTAGTGCTAATTGTTTGAAGAATGCACAGATTAATCTTATCGGTGAATTGGTACAAAAGTCTGAAGCGGAGATGCTGAAAACCCAAAACTTTGGCAGAAAGTCACTGAATGAGATTAAGGACATTCTTGTTGAGATGGGTCTGGGGCTCGGTGTGAAATTAGACAATTTCCCTGATCCTGATTATATCAAATTGATTCAAAAGGGTCATGACGACGAATAGCCCCTTTTGTTTGGTTTTAGAAAGGAACAAAAATAATGCGCCACAATAAATCTGGCAGACGTCTTGGGCGTAAGCCTGATCATCGTCAGCATATGATGCAGAACATGGTCACCTCATTTTTTGAACAAGAGCGAATCACTACAACCGTTACCCGTGCTAAAGAACTGCGTAAACTTGTTGACAAAATGATTACGTTCGGTAAGCGGGGAGACCTGCATGCCCGGCGTCAGGTGCTTCGTGTTATTCATGATCAGAAGGTTGTTGCCAAGTTGTTTGAAATGATCTCACCACGCTATACTGAGCGACCTGGTGGTTATACCAGAATTATCAAACTTGAAAATCGCCAGGGAGACAACGCTCCGATGGCAATTATTGAGTTAGTTGAGGAAGGTTTCGAAGCAAAGAAAAATGACACCACCGATTCCGCGAAGTCTGCTGGAGATGAGACTGAAAAATCAACTGAGGCTGTAACTGCTTAAAGCGGCTTTTCCAAATATCTTTATCAGGGGGCAGAGAGTTATTTCTTTGCCCCCTTTTTTATTTCCACCTGGCTTCTTCACGTTGACTCTACTGGTGCAGAATGATAGCTTTCAGGCAACACAACTCCCCAATCTAGTGCAATATCAGGTGATTTTATGCATGAACAGAAAATGCAGGTATTACAGACGACCGTTAGCAAATTGCTCCGTCGTGGTGCTACCACAAATCTTAAAAAAGCTCTGGCTAAAATACACCCTGCAGATATCGCGGATTTATTTCGCTATTTTGACCTTCCTGAGCAGAAAACTCTCCTTGAATTAACTCCCGATTTAGATCGTGCTGCTGATGTTCTGGCTGAACTGGAGCCGGAATCGTGGCCGGAGCTTGCCGAGTTGCTTGATAAAGACTATCTGATTTCTATCGTCCATGAAATGGCTGACGATGATAGTGCTGTTTTTATCCGTAGCTTGCCTGACGAGTTAGCTGAAGAAATTCTGACCAAATTGCACGATGATCAGTCTGAAGATGTTGAGCACCTGCTCGGGTATGATGAAGAGACGGCCGGTAGCATCATGTCGACCGATGTTTTTTTTCTCGATCAGGGAACTACCGTTAAGCAGGCGATTGAAGCACTCCAGGATTCAGAAGACTATGAAATGGTTTTCTATGTTTATGTCACTGATGAGCACAATCACCTGGTTGGAGTGTTGTCCTTGCGGCAATTATTAACCGTCCCCCCGGCGACACAATTATCCGATATTATGTCCACCAATGTTATGCGGGTTCGGGCCGATATGGATCAGGAAATGGTTGCTGATCTGGTAGCTAAATATAATATCCTGGCAATCCCGGTTGTTGATGATCAGGGGAAATTGCTCGGTCTGATTACGGTTGATGATGTCATTGATGTCATGCGTGATGAAGCCACCGAGGATATTTTGCGGATGGCTGGTACCAGTGAAGATGAAATGTTGCTGGGGTACAAATCACTGCAAATTGCTCGACTCAGATTGCCCTGGTTATTGACAACACTGGTTGGCGGGGTTGTGACTGGGACGTTGATGTGGTGGTACAAAGCGACATTGGAACAAGCTATTATGCTGATTTCTTTCATTCCGGTCATTACTGGCATGGGAGGAAATGTCGGCAGTCAGACTTCTACAATTCTCGTTCGTGGCTTTGCAACCGGTCGGGTTGATTTCTCGATGATCCGGAAGATTTTTCTGAAAGAACTGCGGGTCGGACTGATCATGGGAGTTGTCTGTGGTTTGACGATTGCTTTGGTGGCTACCGTGTGGCATCAGAATGCCTACTTTGGGGTTGTTGTCGGCATTGCGATGGTCACAGCTATCACTGTTGCTGCCTGCATGGGGGTTTTGGTGACGGCTTTCTTTAAAAAAGTCGGGATCGACCCTGCTATCGCTTCCAGTCCGATAGTTCAAACTGTCAATGACATTACCGGAATTCTTATTTATTTCAGTACCGCCACTCTGTTCCTCCCCCACCTGATATCGTGAGCGCATCCAGCTCTGCCCTCTGGATCAATTTACTTTTTTTGAGTTCATAGAAAAGTCATGGAATCTATTCCACAACGTTGCGAAGCCTTGGTTTTACATCATACTAACTATGGTGAGTCTGATATTATTGTGACCCTCTTTACCGCTCAATATGGTTTGCTGAAAGGGTTTGCCAAGGCCGGCAGGAAAAGTCGTAAACGTTTCGGAGCTGTTCTTGAACCCTTTACCCAGGCAGTTTTTCAGTGGAAGCAGGGGCGGGGGGCTTTTTTGTTATTGCAGGAGGCCGAACTGGTTGACTCGCGCTTTGGATTGCGTGATGACCTGCAGCGTCTGGCTCTTGCCAGTTACGGTGTCGAGTTGGTTTCTCTGTTGCTGGAAGAGGGGGAGTCTTACCAACATATTTATGAACTTCTTTGCAGCTTTCTCGACTATCTTGAACAGGGAGGCGATGAATTATGTGCAAGGTTACTATTTGAGTTGCGCTTGATTTATCTACTTGGATATATGCCCCATCTTCTTCATTGCAGTGAATGTCTGAAAATATTTGACAATGAGTTGATCCGTTTTGACGCTAACCGTGGTGGCAGCCTCTGTCTTGATTGTGCCGGATCTGCCGGAATCGCTGTTGATCTGGGTACGATCGGATCATTGGCACGCTCACTTAAGGTGGCACATCGACAATTTGAAGGCTTTTCTTTTGGCCAAAAGACGCTGCAGCAGGCGGGTTTAATTCTCGGCCAGGTTCTGCAGCAAATTTTACCAAGAGAGCCTAAATCACTTAAGTTTCTCTCCCAACTTTGACCTCGGTGAATCTTGACATCTTGAGAGGTGAAAGTTAAACTCGCGATTCTATTTTACATCGGTATAACCGCTTTTGTTATAGCGGGTTTTAGTGCTTTGGAGGTCATGTGAATTTTCAGAATTTAATCCTTTCGTTGCAGAACTATTGGGCTAATCAGGGCTGCGTTATTCAACAACCCTATGATATTGAAAAAGGGGCTGGAACCTTCAACCCCGCTACTTTTTTACGGGCCCTTGGTCCGGAACCTTGGAATGTTGCCTACGTTGAGCCTTCCCGTCGCCCTACTGACGGCCGCTATGGTGAAAATCCTAATCGTTTACAGCATTACTATCAATTTCAGGTCATTTTAAAACCATCGCCGCAGAACATTCAGGATCTCTATCTCGATTCGCTTAAAAGTTTTGGGATTGATCCTCTGGCGCACGATATCAGATTTGTTGAAGATAACTGGGAGGGGCCAACTCTGGGAGCTTGGGGACTTGGTTGGGAAGTTTGGCTGGATGGGATGGAAATTACCCAATTCACCTACTTCCAACAGTGTGGTGGTATCGACCTGAAGCCGATCTCTGGTGAAATTACCTATGGTTGTGAGCGGATAGCCATGTACTTGCAGGGGGTCGATAACGTTTACGACCTGGAATGGACCGATGGGATCAAATATGGTGATATCCATCACCAGACAGAGGTTGAATTCTCTCACTATAATTTTGAGGAAGCAGATACCGATATGCTTTTTCAGTTGTTTGATATGTATGAAAAAGAATCTCTCCGACTGGTAGAAAAAGATCTGGTCTTCCCGGCTTATGATTTTGTCCTCAAGGCGTCACATACCTTTAATCTTCTGGATGCGCGTAGTGCTATTTCGGTGACCGAGCGAGCCAGTTATATCGGCAGGGTGCGGAATATGGCAAAGTTGTGTGCCGAGGGCTATGTCAAACAGCGAGAGAAGCTTGGCTTCCCACTGCTGAAAAAGTGATAATTTCCCCAGCACCTTTTGCTGGTTGACGATTGAATTTGGAGAAAGAGATGTCTGCAGAATTATTTTTTGAATTGGGTACCGAGGAAATCCCCGCTGGATTTATCCCGCGTGCCCTGGATGATATCAAGCGGTTGCTCGGTCAGGAATTGGCAGCAGCTCGCATCAATTATGGTGAGATCCGTACCTTTGCTACCCCCCGGCGCCTCGCTATTTCGATAGCTGACGTCGCCACAGAACAACAACGTCAGAAGCTTGAGTTGACCGGACCCCCAACCAGGATCTCTTTTGATGCCGAAGGGCTACCAACCAAGGCCGCAGAAGGTTTTGCCCGAACTAACGGTGTCAGTGTCGCTGAGTTAGAGACGATTAAAACTGAAAAGGGTGAATACTTATTCTTATCCAAGGTGGTAGAGGGGGGAAAGTCAGCTGACCAGCTTATAGAAATTCTACCTCGCGTGATTGGTAAGATTCCATTTAAAAAGTCAATGCGCTGGAAAGACCTCGATATTCGGTTTGTTCGACCTCTGCACTGGATTGTTGCAACTTTTGGTGGTGAAATTATTCCATTTACTTTTGGCGACTTGAAAAGTGGCAACCTCTCACGTGGCCATCGTTTTATGGCTCCTGAAGAATTCACGGTTTGTGGCGTAGAAGACTACATTGCTCAGGCCGAAAAGCAGCATGTCATCCCCCAGAGTGAAAAACGGCGTCAGTTGATTGAAGAGCAGCTTGAAGTGCTGGCTAAACAACTGGGCGGCAAGATCAATCCAGATAATGACCTTCTTGAAGAGGTCAGTTTTCTGGTTGAAACTCCGCTGGCTCTTGCTGGCACAATTGAAGCTCGCTTCCTTCAGTTACCACCGGAATTACTTATCACCAGTATGCGTGAACATCAGCGCTACTTCACTCTGATTGATGAACAGGGGCAACTGTTGCCCCATTTCATCACTGTTGCCAATACCTTGGTAAAAGATCCTGCGGTTGTGGTTGCTGGTAATGAACGGGTACTCAAAGCACGCTTGGCCGATGCCATGTTTTTCTGGCGAGAGGATCAAAAAAGCAAGCTGGAAACACGACTTGATGCACTGAAAAAAGTTGTTTATCAGGCTAAACTGGGAACCAGTTTTGAGAAGATAGAACGTTTTACCCAGTTGGCAACCGGCTTGGCACAACAATTTGCTCCCCTGACGGTTGAGATGACAAAACGGGCTGCAACTCTTGCAAAATGCGATCTTGAAACTGGTATGGTCTACGAATTTCCAGAGCTGCAGGGGATTATGGGGCGTGAGTATGCGCTGCTGGAAGGCGAGGATGTTCGGGTTGCAACCGCAATCTATGAACATTATCTCCCCATCCAGGCTGGTGGCGATCTGCCAAGTGATGATATCGGGGCTTTTATCTCTCTGGCAGATAAAATTGATACCATTTGCGGCTGTTTCAGTGTTGGGTTGATCCCGACCGGAACTGCCGACCCCTATGCGCTGCGGCGTAGTGCCATTGGTATCCTGGCCATTATTCTGGATCGTGGCTATCACCTATCTATTCCCGATTTAGTCGCCAAAAGTGTACAGCTGCTGGAAACTAAACAGCAGCGTGCCGCTGAAGAAATTAGCAATGATGTGATTGAGTTTATCCGTTTGCGGTTGGTTAATATGCTGTCATCACAACATTACCCCGTAGACGTTATTGATGCTGTTCTGAGCGCTGCGTTTGTTGAGCCGATCGATGCTGTTAAACGTATAAAGGCACTGTCTGAACTGAAAAAGATGGATGATTTTGAGCCCCTTGCCGTTGCCTTTAAGCGGGTGGGGAATATCATTAAGGGTGGCGTGGATCAACCCGTCGATCCAGCTTTGTTGACCGAAGAGTGTGAAAAAGATCTTTTTTCCGCTTGGCAAAAGGTCCAGGGAGAGGTTGGAAATTATACTTCTGAGGGTAACTATGCCCAGGCCTTGCTGACAATTGCTGGCTTGCGCCCCGCAGTTGATACCTTTTTTGATAGTGTTATGGTTATGGTAGATGATGAGAGGGTTAAAAATAATCGGCTGGCTCTGTTAACTGGTATCTCCGGATTATTTAAAGGGATTGCCGATTTTCGTCGGATTGCGTGATTTTAAAATAATTTTGATCTCTTAGTGGTAAGGAGCAGAAAAATGTCCAAATATGTCTATGCTTTTGGTGTTGGTGAGGCCGATGGTGATGGTTCAATGAAGGAACTGTTGGGCGGTAAGGGGGCCAACCTTGCTGAAATGACCTCAATTGGGCTGCCGGTTCCGCCGGGCTTTACCCTGACGACCGAGGTCTGCACCGCTTACTATTCCAATAACCACGATTATCCAACTGGCTTGCGTGACGAAGTTGCCACCGCTTTGAAAATTCTTGAACAACGGATGAACAAGGGGTTTGGTGACAGCGATAACCCTCTGCTTGTTTCAGTTCGCTCCGGTGCTCGTGCTTCAATGCCGGGAATGATGGATACGGTTTTAAATCTGGGTCTGAATGATCAGACTATCAAAGGGGTTATCCGCCAGAGTAACGACCCACGCTTTGCTTATGATTCTTATCGACGTTTCATTCAGATGTATGCCATCGTTGTTAAAGGGATGAATGGTGATGCCTTTGCAAAGAAACTGGCACAGAAAAAAGAACAGCAAAATGTTGAATTGGATACTGATTTGTCGGCTGAAGACCTGCGGCAGTTGGTTGGTGAATTCAAGGAGACTTACAAGGAGAGTCAGGGTGAGACGTTTCCTGATGATCCGTTGCAACAGCTTTGGGAGGCTATTGGCGCCGTATTTGGTTCATGGATGACCCCCCGTGCTGTGACTTACCGTAAACTTCACGCGATCCCCGGCGATTGGGGAACTGCAGTGAATGTTCAGGGGATGGTTTTTGGTAACATGGGTGACGATTGTGCTACCGGAGTTGCTTTTACCCGCGACCCGGCGACCGGGGAAAATTATTTCTACGGAGAATATCTGGTCAATGCCCAGGGTGAAGATGTTGTTGCCGGAATTCGGACTCCACAGCCGATCAATCGAGATAAGCACAGAGATGGTGACCTGCCGGCTATGGAAGAGGTGTTGCCTGACAGCTATAAGCAGTTAGTTGGTATCCGTTCAACTCTGGAGCTGCACTATAAGGATATGCAGGATATCGAGTTTACAATTGAAAAAGGTAAGCTCTATATGTTGCAGACCAGAACTGGAAAACGGACAACTCAGGCTGCTATCAAGATTGCCGTTGATATGGTTGGAGAAAAATTGATCACCGAGAAAGAAGCAGTGCTGCGTGTTGACCCCGATCAACTGGATCAGCTGTTGCACCCCTCTCTTGATCCTGATGCAGAGACGCAGGTTATCGCCACGGGTTTGCCAGCATCCCCCGGGGCTGCAAGTGGTCAGGTGGTTTTTAGTGCCGATGAAGCTGAAGAACAGACCCGGTTGAAGAAAAAAGTTATTCTGGTGCGGATTGAAACCAGCCCTGATGATATCCACGGCATGAACGCAGCACAGGGAATTTTGACCGCTCGTGGCGGCATGACGTCTCACGCTGCTGTCGTTGCTCGTGGCATGGGGAAGTGTTGTGTCTCCGGTTGTGGTGATGTGAAGATTGACTATGAAAAACAACAATTGACTACAAAATCAGGGCAAGTCGTTAAACATGGTGACAGTATTACTTTAAACGGTTCTACCGGTGAAGTTATGCTCGGTGTGGTGCCCAAGGTCCAACCCGAAGTGGGTGGTTATTTTGCCATTTTTATGGGCTGGGCTGATCAGTTCAGACGGCTGAAGGTGCGCACCAATGCCGATACTCCTCGTGATGCCAAAGTTGCTCGTGAATTTGGTGCAGAAGGTATCGGTCTGTGCCGGACTGAACATATGTTTTTTGAAGGTGACCGAATTCAAGCGGTTCGGGAGATGATTCTTGCTATTGATCTGGAGGGGAGAAAGCGCGCTCTGGATAAAATTCTACCGATGCAAAAAGGGGATTTTATTGGTCTCTTTCGTGAAATGAAGGGTCTGCCGGTCACTATTCGTTTGGTTGATCCACCGTTGCATGAGTTTTTGCCACAAACTGATGATGATATTTCTGAGCTTGCTAACGCCGTTGGCATCCGTTTCTCAGAAGTCAAAGATCAGGTGGAATCACTCCATGAATTTAACCCGATGCTGGGTCACCGGGGTTGTCGCTTGGGAATTACCTATCCTGAAATCTATGATATGCAGGTGCGGGCAATTATAGAGGCGGCTTGTGAACTGGTTAAGCAGGAGGGGTTCACGATCGTTCCAGAGATTATGATTCCGTTAGTCAGCCATGTCAATGAACTGAAAATTTTGCGGGCCAATGCTATTAAAGTGGCGGATGCCGTCTGTGCTGACTATGGTATTAAAATTGACTATTTGATTGGGACGATGATTGAATTACCGCGAGCGGCTTTGACGGCCGATGCCATTGCTCGTGAAGCAGACTTCTTCTCGTTTGGTACTAATGATTTAACCCAGACCACGTATGGTTTGTCGCGCGATGATGCCGGCCATTTTCTTCCCGATTACATCAAGCGGGGAGTTCTGAAAAGAGACCCCTTTGTCGCTCTTGATCGGCGTGGTGTCGGTGAACTTGTAAAAATTGGTTTTGAGCGGGGACGAAGCACCCGTCCGGACTTAAAGGTTGGAATCTGTGGTGAACACGGGGGCGATCCCTCCAGCGTTGTTTTCTGCCACGATATTGGTCTGGATTATGTTTCCTGCTCTCCGTACCGGGTGCCGATTGCTCGTTTAGCTGCAGCTCAGGCGGCATTGCAGGATAGCTGATATTACCTGCTCACAAAACCCCCGATATTTTTAAAGGGGGTTTTGTGGTATTTTTTTACAGTTAAGTCCGCTCTTTCACCCCATGTTTATCAATAAAGTCGAACAGCACATCTTTTCCAACTGCTTTACTATAATAAAAACCCTGAACGATACAGGACCCCTGTTTGAGTAGATATTCATGCTGTGCCCGGGTTTCCACCCCCTCTGCAATAAAATCAAGCTGCAGACCCTTGGACACATTGATAATCGCGGGGATAATTGTATCATGCATATTATCAGCAGTAATTTTTTTCATGAACGACTGATCCAGCTTCAATGTATTCAATGGCAGATGATTCAGGTAACTGAGGGAGGAGTATCCGGTACCAAAATCATCGATGGCGATTTTGATTCCGGCATTGGTTAGTTTTACAATATTGGCTATAGTCACGCTGATGTTTTGAACCAGAACCTTTTCCGTCAGTTCGATTTCAATCTCTTTTGGATCGATTTCATAACTATGAAGCTTTTCCAGAACATATTCGGCAAAATTGGCCATTGCCAGTTGTAGCGCAGATACATTGATCGATACTTGAATCTGTATCCCTTTTTTATTCCAGTCGTATATATCCTGACAGACCTGAGTAAGGACAATCTCTCCAATGTCATTGATTAAGGAGGTTTCTTCTGCAATGTCAATAAATTTACCGGGGAGGATAAGGGTGTTGTTGGCTGTCATGATTCTGACCAACGCTTCCACGGCATGGATTTTCCCTGAACTCAGATCAATCTGTGGCTGGTAATAAACCACAAAGCGTCTGTTTTTGATCGAACTTCTGATCATATTCTCAATAAAGACGGTATGGCTGTTCTTATTCTTAAGTTTCCTGCTGTATAGACAGTGGGTTTTACTGGTTTTAGTTTTTGCACTGCACACGGCAGTATCACCATTTTTTATCAACTCTTCCCGCGTTTCTCCATGATCGGGATAGAGTGCAATACCGATACTGAGAGAAATGTGGATTTCCTGACCCTGCTGTTTGAACGGGAGAATGGTTTCAGCGCTGATCTTCTTGGCAATGGCAACAGCATCATCAGGGGAGTTTATAGCGGATACCAGAAGGATGAATTCATCACTGCCCAGTCGGGCAAGGGTATCCTCTTCGCGGGTATATCTCCGTAGGGTTTCAGCAAGGCTTTTCAGCACTTCATCGCCAAGACTTGCTCCGTAAGTATCGTTGATTAATTTGAAGCGATTTATATCAATGAAGAGCAAGGCAAATTTCTCACTGTTTTCCTTGGAGTGAAAAATTAGTGACTGTAGATGTTCATTCAACAGAGTCCGGTTTGGCAGACCGGTCAGCAGGTCATGATTATTCTGAAAGCGGATAATTTCTTCCGCTTTCTTTTTTTCGCTGATATCTCTGGCGACTCCATAGGTTCCTATAAAGTTTTTCTTTCGATTATAATTCCGTCCCAGTTTGTAGCCACCAGAAATCTTTTTTTCTATATTAATTGCTCGTACTTCAACGTGAAGGAGATCTTTTTTGTTTTTACACTGTAATCGTAGCTCCTGACTTTTTATGTCTTTAGGGAATTGCTTATTATTAAAAAAAAGGTCTGCTCTATCTATATCCTGTGCATAGATTACTTCCTTATAGTGTTTACCGATGATCTCTTTTCTGCTGTATCCAAGCATTTTAATGGTGTTTTTATTGATAAAAACAAATTTCCCTTTTCGGTCCAGCATGTAGAGTAAATCCGGTGAATTATGAACAATAAACCGATGCAGAGCTTCCGATTTTTCCAGTTTATTAATCATCTTCTGGTTTTCCCGCTCAAGGTAGATTTTTTCGAGAACGTTTTTAATTGAAAATAGAAGTTCATCTGCGGAATAGGGTTTTCGGATGAAGTCTTTAGCTCCATTTTTCAGGACATGAATCGCTTTTTTAATTTCTGATTCGCCACTGACAATGATAACACTGGTATCGATATCACTGCTATTTATGCGATCAAGAACCTCCTCGCCATCCATATCAGGCATGTTGAGATCAAGGAGAACCAGTTCGTATTTTTTGTTGCCCAGTTCTTCCAGTGCAGCATGACCGCCGGAGACCGAATGTGTATTCAGGCCGTTCACTGAAAGGACTGCCTTGATACTTGATGCCACGGACGGATCATCATCGACAATGAGGATGTCTGCATTGTCAATTGTTGGACCACCATTCTTAAATTTGAACTGGCCTAGATCCATCATTTCAGCTCAATCTCACTCTCTTCTTGTTTGCGGGGTATGAAAATTTTAAATTCAGTCCCTTGATCTTGGTTCGAATAGCAGGTGATATTTCCTGAGATTTCCTGAACCAAGTTATGAACAATTGAAAGTCCCAATCCGGAGTGTCCCTTTTTTGTACTTGTCACCGGTCTGAATAAATTTTTTAAAATTTCTGGAGCAATACCGGGACCACTGTCCTGAACCGATATCTCAATATAGCGCTGACCATTCAGATAAATATTATCTCTCGTAGTCATCTCAATGGTGTTGTTGTCTTCCATCGCTTCAACACTATTTTTAATGATGTTGATTAAGATTTGCTTTAACCGGTCTCGCAGGCAATAGAGAGGAGGAATCTGCTTGTCCAGCACCAATGTTGATTCTATCTGCTTGGTTTTATAAAGCGAGCTTTTGAAAAGAGTATCCAGTTCAGTTAGTAGCTTGTTGACATCAACCTGTTTATATCCCGTGTTAGTTGGGTTTTCTGGATCTTTTGCCCGTAACAAAATATGGCTGACCCGTTCAATTTCTTCTCTGATGAATTTAATTTCTTCCTGAGCCGAGTGAGAGCTGTCAATTTTTTTCCCGAGAATATAGAGATAGTTGTTAATAATCGTCAGAGGGTTGCTAACTTCGTGGGCAACTTTTTTGAAATCAACAATGGTCATCTCTGTTGCGTGAGTTGCACTCTTGGTCTGGGAGGAATATTTCCGGGCAATTTCTTTACCCAGTAACTTCAAAAAAGGGGCCTGGCCCTGTAGATTTGCCCCTTCCTGTTCAGTTGTCCCTAGTGCCAGCACTCCAATCCCTGTTTCTTCATGGTAAACAGGTAAAAAATAAGCAGCTTCAGTATTGAGCAATCTGATAACCTGTTTATCCGCAATAGAGCACTTTTCGGACCAACTTAAGATGCAATTGTTTTGGTCAAATGCTGTGCTCAACAGACTGTTTTTGTCACCGGCCTTGAATTCTATTTCATCAAGTTTATTTATTTCCAGATCGTTGATTGCAGCTAAGGTAATTTGATCCTCACTGAGTTTGAAAAAGAACAAATTGTTCAGGTTGAAGATGACGCTGAAGCTGGTTCTGATCTCTTTAGTGAAATCAGTCAGATCCATCTTTTCATCTGTTCCGATGGTGTGACTCAGGGCAATATGTTTAACCTTTTCAGCCAATTTCTGGCTGTTGTTTTTATGCTGAATTGTATGGATGATCCTCTCTTCATTTTCCTCCCGATAAAATCGCCCGTTGAAGCCAAGATCAGAAATTATTTGTTCGCTTTTTTCTATGGCAATCGTGAGGCAATCCAGGATGATATCCTCTGTCATACCCAAAAGAACCCCCGCTCTTTCAAGGTAGTTCCTGTTATTGCGGGCGCTGTTTTTTGAGCTGAGAGGGCTGGCAACGGCGAGGATTTTTAATAAGAGAGGAGAGTTGATCAGTTCATCTGCTGGCGCATGTTGAAACTGTATGGCATCAGCAATAAAGGAATCGAGTTCCCAACTTTCAACCAGTGCCGTTCCTGCCTCACAGTGATCGATCTGTAATTGTTCCCGTTCAAGAGAGAGAAAATTCTCTGTGTCACTATAGTAACGGTTTAAAATTGGGAGATAACTATTTTCACGGTTCAATAACAACAGCAGCATGCCAACCTGATGGAGCTGTCCGGCAAGAAACGCTTCACCAGGCTTCTCATAGCCAATAAGTTTGGCGATCCTTTCGGCCAGGTTGGCACAAACCAGGCCACGTAGCCAGATAACGTGAGCATGGTTGTTAAAGTCTTTGCTGAAATTAGCAAAAACTTGTTGGATGGCACAGGTAGTAACGATATTTCTAACGTTGGTCATTCCCAGAACAATTAACATTCTGCGAATATCGGTCACTTTATTCCAGCTTCGATAAGCCGGGGAATTTGCAACTTGTAATATTTTGGCAGTTAATCCAGCATCTTTGCTTATTGCTGATGAAAACATCTCGAAATTGGCATTTTTATTCTGGCACAAGTCGAGGAGTTCAACCAAAAGAGTCGGCTCAGAAGGTAGTTTATCTACAGAATAACCTTCATTTTTTAGATAGATACGCTGCATATCTATCGCTATCCTTTCTCTTGATTGTT
>JAOZMV010000160.1 GCA_029934095.1 Desulfuromusa sp.
ATGCCTCCCTACGATATCGCTATATTAACAACCGGGGACGAACTCCTCAGTGGAGAGATCAGCGACAGCAACACCCAAACAATCGCTGAAATTCTTTCCACCCATGGTTTCCGACTGCGTTGTTCGCTCGCGGTTCCAGATCAGGAGAAGGAGATTGTTGCCGCACTGCAATATCTGATCGGATACGTCCAGTTTGTCATTGTTACCGGTGGATTAGGCTCGACCGGGGATGATCGAACCGCCCGTGCCGCAGCACGTACTCTGGGACAATCGCTGGTTGTCAATGATGAAGCGCTGGAGATGGTGCATCAGTGGTTTGCCCGGCGCAAGCTGCAGATGGAACCGAGCAATGAAAGGCAGGCACTGTTACCACAATGGGCGCAGCCGCTCCCCAATCCTGTCGGCACTGCTCCTGGATTCAGATTGCAACATGACCGCTGTGAGCTGTTTTTCCTCCCGGGAGTCCCGGCGGAGATGAAGGCGATGTTTAAGCAATCAGTTTTGCCGCTCCTGCAACAGAAGATTCCCGAAGCCAATCCGTGTCAACAACGAACTTTTAAAATATTCGGGTTATCAGAACCTAAAGTTGACCGGCTGATCCCTTATCACCAATTACCGGCTGGAGTTGATATCGCCTTTGCCCTCGACTATCCATTGGTTCTGGTCAAGTTGAAGGCCACCGGGGAGGATGCAGAGTTTCATCTCGACCAAGCCGAAGCTCTATTGCTTCGAGAGTTGGGTGATTATCTGATGGCGAAGAATGGGGAAACTCCAGAAGGAAATGTTGGAAAATTATTGATAGGTGCCGGATTAACTCTCTCTCTGGCAGAATCGTGTACCGGTGGGTTGCTGACAACAATGCTCACCAGCCAACCGGGGGCCTCAGCATTTTTAGAACGTGCCGGTATTACCTATGCCGATTCGGCTAAAATAGATTGGCTGAAAGTACCAACGCTCTTATTGAAACAACACGGTGCCGTCAGTGAAAACTGTGCTCGGGCGATGGCCAGTGGTCTTCGCCAGACCACCGGGACCGATTTATCTCTGGCGATCACCGGAATCGCCGGCCCCGACGGTGGTACCGAGGAAAAACCGGTTGGCACCGTGTTTATTGCTCTGGCCAGTTCTTCCGGCGTTCATGTCAAAAGATACTCTTTCTCCGGAGATCGAAGTCAGATTCAGAGGATGAGCGCAATCATGGCATTGGAATGGTTGCGTCGTTTTGCCCTGCAATAAACGGAAAATGAATATTGACTCGACATCAGCAACAAAAAGTTTTAATGTTACTGCTGTGGCGGGGAAAACAAAGACCTTGATTCTACATAATACCCTCCTCCCATAATCTCATTCATCTACTGTGACTTTTTCTGTCCCATAAGTATGAGATGTTCGGGGGAGATAGAATATTACTACTTACAACATAATTTAGTGGAGGAACAAATGTCAGATGATAACCGTAATCGCGCCTTGGATCTGGCCATGGGGCAGATCGAAAAACAATTTGGTAAGGGGAGCATTATGCGCCTTGGTGCCGATTTTCAGATCCCTGCAATTGATGTAATTCCCACCGGAGCTCTGAGTCTTGACCTTGCTTTGGGTGTAGGTGGTATCCCCAAGGGGCGTATCATTGAAATCTTTGGCCCGGAATCTTCCGGTAAAACCACTCTTGCCCTGCATATTCTGGCACAAGTACAGAAACAGGGAGGGGTTGCAGCCTTTATCGATGCGGAGCATGCTCTTGATATTCAATATGCACAACATCTGGGGGTGAAACCTGACGACCTGCTGGTCAGTCAACCCGATACCGGTGAACAGGCGTTGGAAATCACCGAAATGTTGGTACGCAGTGGTGCTATTGATCTCCTGGTGATCGATTCGGTGGCGGCACTGACTCCCCGGGCGGAAATAGAGGGGGAAATGGGCGATGCGCACATGGGACTCCAGGCACGGTTGATGTCCCAAGCTCTGCGTAAATTGACAAGCATCGTTAGTAAATCAAATTGCAGTATTATCTTCATCAATCAGCTGCGGATGAAAATCGGGGTGATGTTCGGCAACCCGGAAACCACCACCGGGGGCAATGCTCTGAAGTTTTATTCTTCGATCCGACTTGATATCCGTCGCATCGCTTCTCTGAAGCAGGGGCAGGATATTATCGGCGGGAGAACCCGGGTTAAAGTGGTGAAAAACAAGGTTGCTCCGCCGTTCAAACAGGCAGAATTCGATATCATGTATGGCAACGGAATTTCCCGTGAAGGGGATCTGCTGGATCTTGGGGTCGATAATGAAATTGTTGAAAAAAGTGGCTCCTGGTTCTCGTACAAGGGGGAGCGGGTTGGTCAGGGGAGAGAAAATGCCAAACAATATCTGAAAGAACACCCGGAAATGACCGATGAAATTGAGGCGACCTTGCGTGAACTCTATGGTATTGGAACAGAAGAAACCACCAGCAAAGGTGATGAATAAAGACAAATCATTACCACTAATTGAAAAGTTAGACAGGATATAATTATGAATTTAAATGACATTCTCGGTGTAGCACTTAAGTCGAAAACCTCTGATATCCACTTGAAAGCTGGTTTGTCGCCGGTTTTTCGTATTGATGGCAAGCTGCGTCCGCTGCCAAAGGCTCCGAGACTGACTTCTGAAGCGTTACGCAGCATGTGTGTCGCGATCATGAACGATAAGCAACGGGAAAAGTTTGAAGAGGTAAATGAAGTCGATCTGGCCTACAGCGTTCCGGGGTTGGGGCGCTTCAGGGCCAATGTTTTTATGCAGCGCAACTCAGTTTCCGCTGTTTTTCGGGTGATCCCTTTTAAAGTTGCATCTCTGGATGATCTGTTGATGCCGCAGGTGCTGAAAAAAATTGCCCAGGAACCCCGTGGACTGGTGCTTATAACTGGGGCCACCGGAACCGGAAAATCGACGACGCTGGCAGCAATGGTTGACTTCATCAATAATAACCGAACCGCCCACTTGGTAACGGTTGAAGATCCGATTGAATACCTGCATCGGGATCGCAAATGTATTATCAATCAGCGAGAGGTTGGCTTCGATACAGTTGGATTTGCCCCGGCGTTAAGAAGTGCTCTGCGGCAGGATCCCGATGTCATTATGGTTGGTGAGATGCGTGACCAGGAAACTGTAGAAACCGCTCTTGCCGCGGCTGAAACAGGGCACCTGGTTCTTTCCACCCTGCACACAATTGATGCGCCAGAAACGATTACGCGGATTATCTCTATGTTCCCGCCACACCAGCAACGTCATGTGCGTTTGCAGCTCTCCAATATTTTGAAAGGGGTCATTTCTCAGCGTTTGATTCCACGGATTGAGGGGGATGGGCGGGTTGCCGCAGTTGAGGTGATGATATCGACAGCACGAATTCGTGAATTGATTGATGATAAGGAAAAAGCGGCTCAGATCAGAGATACTATGGCCAAGGGTTATACCACTTACGGTATGCAGACCTTTGATCAGGCGTTAATGGATCTGGTAAAGAAAAAAGTCATCAGCTACGATGAAGCGATTCGGCAAAGTTCTAATCCGGCTGATTTTAAACTCAAATTTTCGGGTATTGACTCTACCTCTGATGGTTCCTGGAGTGATTTTGAACGGGGTAAAGATCAGGAAGAGCAAGCAGAGAAGCAGGCAGGACTTGATACCGATGGATCAGTCAAAGTCGAACGATTCTAAATCTTTTTCGGCGGCGTTAAGATTAATCACCCGGCGTGACCGGACCGAAACCGAACTGCGACAAAAACTGGAGCAGTTCGGTTTTTCTCACTCAGCCATCGAAACGGCCGTCGAAAAATGTCGAGAGTACAACTATCTGGATGACAGCCGCTACGCAGTAGCGCGGGCTCGGGCGCTGATGCGAACCGGTCGAGGGGTTGGTAGAAAAGTTAAACTTGACCTGCACCGCAGGGGGGTGAGTGGCACAATTGCCGAACAGGCACTGGCAACGGCAGAAAAGGAGTTTCCCCCTGATCATATTTTGCGTGACCAGCTGACGCGTCGATTTCCAACATTCGATTATTTCACCGCAGATAATCGGGAGAAACGCCGGGTCATCGGTTTTTTTCAGCGGCGGGGGTTCTCTCTCGAGCAAATATTTTCCATTCTGAAGGAAGAAT
>JAOZMV010000161.1 GCA_029934095.1 Desulfuromusa sp.
GCCGAGATCGGTCCCCTGACAGTTGTCGCCTGTGTTGGCAATGCCCACCGCGCTGCTAAAGTCATCCAGCGTTGGTTGGAAGAGGGCGAAGCTTATCTGAACGATGAAGATTTCCATGAAGATATTCTGAGCAACCTTGGGGTTTATGATAAGGATGAGGAGGTTCCCTGGCTTGATGCAGTCCAGCGCTTCGACCAGCATGAAATTCACGGTAAAGAACGAGCCAGCGAGGGAAATTATAACGAAGTTGAACTCGGTTTCTCGGATAGCGAAGCAATTATGGAAGCAGAACGTTGCCTGCGCTGTTATCGGGTTTCGATGATTGCAGTTTAATTGCATATAATTTCAAGGTTGTATCTGTGACAGAGGGATTGTCCAGAGCAAAATCAATCAGCATTTGAGGTGAATATAATATGGTCAATCTGACGATAGACGGTAAGTCAGTAAGCGTTCCTGAGGGCACAACAATTCTTAAGGCCGCTCGGCAATTGGATATCCATATTCCAACCCTCTGTTGGTTAGAAAAAGTATCGACGACTGGTGCGTGTCGGGTTTGTGCCGTGGAAATTGAGGGTGTTGATCGTCCAATGACTGCCTGTGATACTCCGGTCAAAGAGGGTATCAACGTCACCACCCAGTCAGAAAAGCTGACCCGGGGCCGTAAGCAGATCATGGAATTAATTCTGGTGAACCATCCATTGGATTGCCCGGTCTGTGATGCTGGTGGCGAGTGCGATTTGCAGGATATCTGTTATGATCTGGATGTCACCCATCAGGAGTTCAAAGCCGATGATGTCAACCCGCCAACGATTAATCACTGGCCACTGATCCAGCAGGTGCCGAATCGCTGTATTCTCTGCGAAAAATGTGTAAAAGTCTGTCACGAATTGATTGGTGCCGATGCCTTGTTTGTTAATGAAAAAGGGGATCGGGCCTTTATCGATAAAAAAGTTGAAAACTGTACGTACTGTGGTAACTGTGTCGCTGTTTGTCCAACCGGAACTATGATCTCTAAACCTTTCAAATTTAAAGCTCGCCCTTGGGCACTGCGCAAAGTTCCATCCGTCTGTACCTATTGCCCAAGTCAATGCCAGATTGATCTCAATGTTAAGGATAATCAGGTCTTGCGGGTGACCTCCAACGATGAGGGGACCACCAATAATGGTAATCTCTGTGTCGGTGGTTTCTTTGGCTCAGGCTATATCGATAATAAAAATCGACTGCAAGAGCCCACCGTTGAGCAAAAACCAGTTTCCTGGGATAAGGCTTTTGAGCGGGTTGTTGGCGAGGTTGAGCGGATTAAGCAAGAGAGCGGTGCAGAGGCGATTGCCGGATTTTCTTCACCACGCTTGACCAATGAAGAGAACTATCTGTTCCAGAAACTGTTCAGAGCAGCAATTGGGACTAACAACATTGATACTGAAGCTCGTTTTGGTGCCCTGCGTACACTGCATGCGCTGAATAAGGGACTCGGTTTGCAAGGTGCCAGTAACACAATGGCCGCAATTGGTAATGCTGATGCCGTTTTGATCTTTGGCGCTGATCCCACAGCGGAAGCTCCGGCAGTCGATTGGAAGATTCAGGATGCGGTTCGGCGTAATGGTGGTAAGTTGGTTATTGCGAATATGCGTCAGGTTCACCTGACCCAGTTTGCCGATAGTCAACTCAGCTATAAGCCAGGCAGTGAGATAGCGCTGGCACATGGCCTGGGACGATTGTTGCTGGATCGGGGTCATCTTGATGAGGATGATTTGAAGCGCACAGTTTCCAATCTTGATGAGCTCAAAGCTGATTTGGCTGCAGTTGATCTGGAGCAGGTGATTGCTGCCACGGGTCTTAGCCGTGAAGCTCTGGAACAGGCAGCTGATATTGTCGGCCAAGCAGATAAAGTTGTGGTTATTTTGGGCTCCGATATTTGTAAATCAGCATCTGGTATCTCTAAATCTGCAGCTGTCGCAAATCTGACTATTCTCAGTGGTGCTTTACGCACTGATGGCGGATTATTCCCGCTGGATGAAAAGGGGAATACTCAGGGTGTCCTCAATATGGGTGTTTATCCAGAAGCATTGCCTGGATTCCAGTCCTATGCCGCCACTAAAGCTAAGTTTGCCAAGGCTTGGAGATGCGATCTCCCCGACGGTGGTCTTGATGCTGATGCCATTTTGCAGGAGATCGAAGCCGGGACGATTCGTTTTCTCTATCTGGCCGCCACCAATCCTCAGAACTTCCCCAACAGCAGCCGCTGGTTGAAAGCGTTGGAAAAGGTAGAAGTTCTGGTCGTTCAGGATATCTTCCCGTCAGAAATGACACGTCTGGCAACGGTTGTTCTTCCTGGCAGCTCATATGCTGAAAAATCGGGCAGTTTTACCTCGCTGGATCAAACAGTTCGCAGTTTTAATCAGGCGATCCGTCCAATCGGGCAAAGCCGTGCAGATTGGGAAATTTTTGCCGAACTGTATGGTCGTTTGAGTAAATCCCCAATGACTTTCAGCCAGGCCGATATTTTTGCCGAAATCAGTGAATTAACCTCTCTTTACGAGGGGGCCAGTTTCCTTGATGATGATCGTCGTACTTGCCTGCAGAAACCATATCAAGTTGCTGATCAGGGTCTGCAATATCAATTGGTTTCTGTTGCCGATGGAGTCGAGGGACTGCAACTGTTGACCGGTACTTCTGCTGGGCACTTTGGAACGACATCAACGTGGGCTCCCGCACCACTGGAAGTCGAGCCTGAAGGAGTTCTCAAGGTGAATGCAGAAGATGCCAAAGTGGCCGGGGTCGCTGATGGTGACCAACTTAAATTGATCAGTGCAACCGGCTCGACGATTGGCAAAATTCTTATCAGTGAGTCTGTACCACAGGGGTTGATTTTTGCTCCACACAACTTTACTGCACTTGGAATTCAGCAGTTAATGCCAGACGGCGACAACTTGACTTCAGTTCAGGTTGCAAAAGCCTGAGGCCGGTTGAAAGATTTAGTTATTTCCTGCGCCCCGGGATTTCCCGGGGCGTTTTTTTATTCAAAATTATTTCCTTATTATTGTCAACTCGAGCGGGCTGATTCAAAATCCAGCTTGACTCTTTAAGTGTCTCTGTGGTACTTAAAGTCCGCTTTTACGGCAGTTTCCGCATTGGTGGCACCTCTAAATGGCTGAAGATAAACGGCAATTATATAAGAGTCTTGGTTTTCTATCCAGCGTTGGGATTTCCCTTGTCGCTTCAATTCTCATCGGTTTGGCGATGGGAGTTTATCTGGACAAGTGGTTGAATACACAGCCTCTGTTTACCCTTATTATGTTGTTAATCGGTGTCATTTCAGGGTTTCGTAATGTTTATATCCTGACGACTCGAGAACTGAAACGTCAGGAACTAGAGGAAGATCCGACCGGTAATAACCATGACTCAGCAGGATGATCAACTGCTGGCAGAAATGGCTCGGCGTAACTGGATTATCCTGATTGTGTTGCTGTTATTCAGTCTGCTCTGGCAATCATTTCCTGTTACCATGGGAGTGCTGGCAGGTGGGGTTCTGGTAATTATCAATTATCGCTGGATGGGGCGTTCACTGTTTAAGTTGTTGGGTGATCCACATCTGGCAGCTGAAAAAGGGTTTAAACGGAACTATCTGTTCCGGTTACTCTTTATTGCCGGATCAATTTATTTGTTATTGGTGCGCGGCGGGGTTCATCCTCTGGCACTGGTTGTTGGACTGTCGGTGGTCGTTATTAATCTCATTATTACAACTGCTAAGCGGCTATATTAGAAAGTTTAAAATAAATAGGAGAGTTTAACTCATGACCCATCCATTTTTATTTTTGCAGTGGATTGAACAGCAATTGCACCTGCATATTGGTGAGCATGTTATCTATACCTGGTTTGTAATGGCACTCCTGATCCTGGTTGCTTATCTGGCTTCGCGATCAATTTCCATGGTTCCTTCCGGCGTGCAGAATTTTATGGAAGCCGTGATAACCGGTATTGATGGTCTGATTGAGGAGACCATGGGCGAGGAGGGGAAAGCCTATTTCCCCCTGATTGCAACTTTTGCTCTGTTTATTCTGGTCTGTAACCTGATCGGTCTGGTTCCTGGTTTTTATCCCCCGACAGCTAATCTGAATACCAATGC
>JAOZMV010000162.1 GCA_029934095.1 Desulfuromusa sp.
TATCGCGAGTCGGTTTATTGCGAGGATTGCAAAAGCCGCGAGAGAACCTGCGAAAAGGGGCACGATAAAGATGCCGAAATCATTATCGGTAAGCAGCGGAACGGCCCGATTGGAACCGTCCATCTGACCTTCCGGGGCGAATTTACCCGCTTTGAGAACCAGGCTAAACGGGACGATAGCTATTGAAATGCCGATTGCTAGTGTAAGGGCAATTCATGAATTGCCCCTACGGTTGATTTTGTGATTATTTTAACTCCCTCGTTTCACTTCGATCTCGAGAATTTTAATCTTTTTTCTCAGAGTATTCCGGTTGATTCCAAGAATGTCGGCAGTTCTGATCTGGTTACCCCGGGTTTTTTTTAAAACAATATTGATCAGTGGACGTTCTATCTGATGCAGTACCATTTCGTAAAGATTGTCCATTTCCTGCAGATTCATTTGCACCAGAGAATTTTCTAACTTTCGTGCCACCAGAGATTCAAGTGATTCGTCCTGACTTTGAATTTTTTCATCTTCAAACAGTCCTGGAAAATCGGAAGGAGTCAGGACGTGGTTAGGTGAAAGCAGGGCGGCACGCTTGATGACATTCTCCAATTCTCTGACGTTGCCAGGCCAATTGTATGATCTGAAAAAATCGAGAGTTTCCGGGCTGCATTCCATGGAATCAATGCCCAGATCCTGTTTAGATTTCTGTAGAAAGAAATCAACCAGCAGTGGAATATCATCCTGGCGCTCTCGTAGAGCTGGAAGTCTAATCGGTAATACGTTGAGTCGATAATAGAGATCTTCCCGAAAGAGTTTTTCTTTAACCAGAACAGTAATATCCTGATTGGTCGCAGCGACAATTCGCACATCAACTGGTATGGTCCGGTTTCCACCGGTGCGGGTAATTTCTTTTTCCTGTAGTACCCGTAATAGCTTTGCCTGCAATTCTGCTGGCATATCACCAATCTCATCCAGAAACAGGGTGCCCCCACTGGCTTGCTCAAATTTTCCTGTTTTACGTTCTGTTGCGCCGGTAAAAGCTCCCCGCTCATGACCAAACAACTCTGTTTCTAAAAGTTCACGAGGAATTGCTGCGCAGTTTATGGCAATAAATGGTTTGCCGAGACGCTGACTATTGATATGAATGGCCCGGGCGACCAATTCTTTGCCCGTTCCACTTTCGCCGGTCACCAGAACGGTGACATCTGATCCGGCAACCCGACCAAGTATTTTGTAGATTTCCTGCATCGGTTGGCTGTTGCCAATTATTGCCTGGCTAAAACTATACTGATCCTGCAACTCTTCTTTTAGTTGATCGATCTTCTCGGTCTGTTCTGCCGCTTTTTCCGCTTTTAAAATAATGGCATCCAGAGCGGTCAGATCAAAGGGCTTGCTCAGGTAGTCGTAGGCGCCGTTTTTCATTGCAGTTACGGCGTGTTCCATGGTCGCTTCGGCCGTCATAATAATAATCAATGTGTCGGGATAGTCGGAGCGGAACTGCTTGAGCAGGTCAAGACCCTGGATGCCCGGCATTTTGATATCCAGAACGGCAAGATCGTAGTGGTGCTGCCTGGCCAGGTTTCTGGCCTGAAAACCATCGACTGCAAGATCTACACTGAAGCCCTGCTTTTTTAAAGCTTTGGATAGAACCCAGCGGATACTCTCTTCATCGTCGGCGACGAGAATGCGTTGAATTGCCATTGTTCATTTTTCCTTATTGATTGCACGGGTGTGAAATAGCGGTAATGATACTTTAACCTGGGTGCCCCCTTCAGGCCGATCAACGAATTGTAAAAGTCCTTTATGGTCGGTAATAATTTTCTGGCAGATTGACAGTCCGAGGCCGTTACCGTCCATTTTAGTCGTGTAGAAAGGGGTGAATGCTTTTTCCAGCTCTGCCGCAGAAATTCCCGGTCCCTGGTCGCTTATAGAGATCTGGACAATCGGGGTCGGACGTGTGCCCGGAAGGCTTAAGTGATACTCAGCATCGATACGGCTTTCAATGAGAATTTCGCTATGGTCAGAAGTTGCCTCACAGGCATTTTTTATCAGATTCAAAAAAAGACTCATCAGCAGGTCCTGATCACCTGGAATATCCGGAATGCTGGGATCGAGTTGCCATTTAAAGCGAATGTTATGATCGATGGCGGTCTTTTTTTGTAATTTGACAATTTCATCCAGAAGTTGACAGATGTTTACTGATTCGACCTGGGATTTACGTGGGCGTGAAAGATTTAATAATTCTTCGATAATACGATTGACCCGTTCTGTCTCGCGTATAATCAGCTGAGTATATTCCTGAAGCTCACTGTCTCCCTCCAACTCCATCTGCAGAAGTTGGGCAGAACCTTTGATTCCACCGAGTGGATTTTTGATTTCGTGTGCCAGTCCTGCAGCCATAGTTTTAATCATGGCTAACTGATCGGCATGACGTAGTGCTCCTTCGAGGGAGTGAACCTGGGTCAGATCATGGAGAATGATAACGGCACCTCGTTGTGGCTGAGATGTTGAAAATATGGGTGATACTGTTATGCTGACCTGCCGTTGTTGTCGGCTTGAGGTTTTCAAGATAACTGTTTCATGGCTGGAGATAGATCGTCCCTCATCCAAGGTTGTGCGTGCCAGATAACAGAGAGTCTTTTGTCGTGGGAAACACTCAAAAAAAGATTTATGCAGAGTCTGTTTTTCGGATAGCCCGGTCAGGTGATGAGCCGCTGAATTAAAAAAAATAACTATTCCCTGTTGATCGATTGCAATGACAGCATCGTCAATACTTTCCAGAATCAAGGCATATTCCTGATAAGAGTGTTGCTGTGAAGTGCTCATGCGGCCTTCGCTTGGGAGAAAAATAATTCTGTCAGTTCCAGAGCTTGATCGAAGTGTTCAACTTTTTGCAGAGCAGCACGAAAATGACTGGCCCCCGCCAATCCCCGCGCATACCAGCATAGATGTTTTCGCATTTCCAGCAGAGTCTTCTTCTCTCCAAATTGCTCGCGATGCAACTGCAGGTGGTCCAATGCTACCCGAAGCTTTTCCATTGGGCTTGGATAAATAACTGCTTTTCCCGCTAGCAGTGCCAAAATTTGACTGATCAGCCAGGGATTGCCATAGCCACCCCGACCAATCATAATCGCGTCGCAGTCGGTTTGCTGGAGCATCTGTAAACCATCTTCGGCGTTAAAAATATCCCCACTTCCAAACACGGGTATATTCAGGGCAGATTTCAATTCAGTAATATGCTCCCAACATGCTTTTCCGGAGAATCCCTGACTGCGGGGGCGGGGGTGCAGAGTGATTGCATCGACCCCTTCTGCTTCTGCAATCCGCCCAATCTCCTGAAAATTGAGAGATTGTTCATCCCACCCTGAACGGATTTTTATCGTCAGTGGACCGGGATAGACTTTGCGTACCGCTTTAAGGATCTGGCCAACCCGACGAGGTTCCTGTAACAAGGCACTCCCGGCACCGCTACGGACCACTTTTTTAACCGGACAGCCCATATTTATGTCAAGCAAGGAGCCATCATTACTAACCATCTCAGCTGCTTTTGCCAGTACCGTTGGATCATCTCCAAACAGTTGAATTCCAAGAGGAAATTCTTCGTGATCAGTGGCAAGTAGTAACCGGGTTTTTTGACCATCACGAATCAGTCCATTGGCGCTGATCATTTCAGAAAATACCAGACTTGCGCCGAAAGATTTCATGATTTTTCGGTAGGGCAGACTGGTAATCCCTGCCATAGGTGCTAAGATTACTGGACTTGATAATTGCAGCGACTTTATCTGGGGAGTTTTTATCTGCATAATAATTAGGCATATTAATTTAATCCTTGTTTTCAGGGCAAGTTAAAAATAACCTTTTTTGTCAGGTAAAAGCACCTAACTTATGTGGGTACCTTTTTTGGATACAGTATACAATTTACAGCTTGACAAGGGAGAAGCGAGTTGTTAAAACGATATTTGTGATTTTAAGCGAAGGAAGGTTTATAGACTCTTGAATATGGGGTCAAAGTATCGCTAATTCCTTTAGCATTTAGAGCTACTAAAAAACTGTTTTTATGTAGCTCATTTTCCGCATTGCGGAAATATTTCTTTTTTGGCCCATATGGGCATCTTCAAATTGTTTTCAACAACCACAA
>JAOZMV010000163.1 GCA_029934095.1 Desulfuromusa sp.
TCCTGCTGTTTAAGTGGGAGCCTTTTTTTTATTTCAACTTCAATGAAGATCATTCTGGTACTCTGTACACCCTAAACCTTCTTATCTTGCTGGTTCTTTTGAGCGTTAACTGCGTTGTGACTTCCGCTGTATAGCTCTGGCTATGCAGCGGAAATCACGCCTTGTTGACGCGCAAAATTCCAGCGCAATATTACGATAGTTTAAGATATACAGAGCACTAGCTCAAAATAATGGAAGAGTTTCTGTATTAGAAACTTGCGGTGATCTGCTGGTAGGCTTGAATCGGCTCTGGGGAAGAGAGGAGGGCAGAAATCATGGCAACACCATGTGCTCCCGCTTGCAGGGTTTCCCTGGTATTGTTTGCTTTGATGCCTCCGAGGGCATAGACAGGAATGTTGCAAGTTTTACAAATAGTCTGCAAGGATTCTATTCCAAGTGGAACCCCAAATTGTGCTTTAGAGGGGGTAAAAAAAACCGGGCCAAAGGTGATAAAATCAGCTCCTTGCTTCTGTGCTGATTTTGCTTCCATTGCCGAGTGGGTGGATGCTCCGATCAGAGCGTTGGCGCCGAGTATCTGGCGGGCAATTTTTACTGGCAGGGAATGTCCACCCAGATGAACTCCATCGGCACCGATTGCCTGAGCCAGGTCGATTCTATCGTTGATCAGCAAGAGAGAGTTGTATTTGTGGGTCAGAGAACGAAGTTCCTTTGCCTGAGGGTAGAGTTCTGCAGCCGAAAGATCCTTTTCCCGTAGCTGAATCATTCGCACCCCTGCTTGTAGCAGTTCTTCAACAACCTCCAGCAATTGATGCCCCTTTTGAATCTGGTGGCGGTCTGTTATCAGGTATAATTTGGGCAGTGTTTCAGTCATTTGCAGCTTTATTCAGAAATGCACCATCCCAATCTTTCCAGACGGCTTCATACCCGCGAGACTTTAATAGATTTTCTACCTCGGCAGGGGAGCGCTCATCGCTGATGGTAAACTGTTCAGCATCCCGGTTTTCCTCCCCGTAACCGCCCGGTGCGGTGCAGGAACCGGCACTCATCTGGGTAATTCCTAACGGCAACAGGTTGTTCCGTAATTCGGCGCTTTCACGAGTTGAAAGGACCAGCCCGGCATCGGGGATCAACAGGCGCATAGCGCAGATAAATTGAGTGAGTTGGCGATCATCGACAATACTGTTTGGCTGAAATCCACCATCAGCTGGACAGATGCGTGGAAAAGAGAGTGTCACCTGGGTGCGCCAGAACTTGCGTGCCAGATAAAGGGCATGCAGTCCGCTGTAAAAGACATCACTCAAGCTGTTTCCCAGTCCGAGTAATGAACCAATGCCGATTCTGCGTAATCCTGCAATACCAGCCCTTTCCGGGGCATCCAGTCGATAGTGATAATCACTCTTGGGGCCGTAGGGATGAAGTTGACGATAAAGTTCAGTATCGTAGGTTTCCTGATAGACCGTTAAACCATCAACCCCGGCAGCAACCATGCGCTGATAGCCGTCCGTATCCATGGGAAAGACTTCTATCGAAACAGAACCACACTGTTTTTTGATGATCTTTATGGCATCTTCAAGATAGTCGATTCCGGCAACTTTGGGGGCTTCACCGGTTAACAGCAACATGTGCCTGAACCCTTGACTGCGGAGAATTTTAGCTTCCCGTTCAATCTCTTGGAGCGTTAAAGTTTTACGCGGAAAATGGTTGTCAGCACTGAAGCCACAATATTTACAACCATTGAAACATTCATTGGAGAGATAGAGGGGGGCATAGAGGAGAATAGTTCGTCCAAATCTCTGTCTGGTAATCCGCTGTGCCCGCTCCGCCATCAGTTCCAGTTGACGGTCAGTGATATTGGGAGAGAGCAGTCGCGAAAAATCATCAATATTTAAACGTTGCTGCTGCAGCGCCCGATCAATCTGTTGCGGTGTCGTAGCAGTGATTCGTTGCACAATTTCAGTTTGCGGATAGCACTCAAGCTGCTGTTGGAAACTCATCAATCATTCCTCAGAAAGCCGGTCAGAGGACTTGATGCTTCGGCTTGTTGACGCTGGGTGCCAAGCCCTGCAAGGTAGGCTTCACGCCCGGCTTCAGTCCCTTTACGAAATGCTTGAGCCATCAGCGCTGGATTCGGCGTGTCGGCAAGGGCGGTGTTGACCAGAACCGCATCGGCCCCCATTTCCATTGCTTCTGCAGCATGGGATGGTGCTCCGAGGCCAGCATCTACGATAACCGGAACATTTGCCTGTTCAATAATGATCCCGATGAGGTCGCGGGTTCTCACTCCTCGATTGGTACCAATCGGGGCTCCCAGGGGCATGACCGTTGCGGTGCCGATTTCCTCAAGGTGTCTGGCCAGAACCGGATCAGCAGGCATATAGGGGAGGACCACAAAACCCTCTTTAACCAGAATCTCTGCTGCTTTGAGGGTCTCAATTGGATCTGGCAGCAGGTAGTAGGGATCAGGGGTGACTTCAAGTTTAATCCAGGGTTCACAGCCTGCAGCACGAGCCAGGCGAGCCAGACGGACAGCTTCTTCTGCATCCCGTGCTCCGCTGGTATTTGGTAGCAACAAGTAACGGTCAGAATCGATATGTGACAACAACGAATCTTCGGGGTTGTCAAGGTCAACACGGCGTAGCGCGACGGTGACAATTTCGCAGGCGGAGTTTTCCATCGCTGCAACCATCGCCTGATTTGAAGCAAATTTACCGGTGCCGACCAGTAGCCGGGAATTGAATTCTCGACCGGCAATAATTAATTGATCCATAATATTATCCTGTAATTTGATCTGCGATTAACCACCACCGACGAATTGAACCAGTTCAATGGTGTCTCCCTGCTTGAGTTCTGTTTCATTATGTCCAGTCGGTGAAAGAATAGTGCGGTTTATTTCAACAATCACCCGTTCAGCATTCAGATTTAACTGCTGCAATAGTTCCTGAACCGTCAGTGGCTTCAGGTACTCATGTGCCTCACCATTAATTATTAATTCCATAATTGTTTACTCTGCCGATCTATTTAACAGTAGCTGCAGCACTGTATTAGCCTGATGGTGTGCCGCAATGCCAACCCGGGGAGCCATCAATCCTCTCCCCGGTTCTGCTGCGCTGACACCATCACCACAAAGATAGAACCGCTCTGATATTCTGCTGGTACGAATGGTATTGGATGCTTCGTATCCAGCAATCCCTGATGCTGCTACCAGAAACTTATCTGGAAAGTTGCACAGAAAATAGTTGGTCAGCATCGCCTTCTGTTCTGCTGCATCAAACGCTTCAACCAGAATATCCACTTCGCCAAAAAACTCCGCAATGTTTCCTGGTACGACTTTCTGGTTAAAAATATTGACTTTGGTGCCCGGATTGATGCGTCTTAAGTTGTTTTGTAATGCAATAACCTTGGGCATGCCAATCTGATCAATGAAATATTGTTGTCGGTTCAAATTGGATGGTTCGACAACATCAAAATCAGCAATATTCAACTGTCCAATACCGACCCTTGCCAGGGCAATAGCAACATGAGAACCAAGTCCTCCGGCTCCGGCAATTCCGACACAGCCCCGTTTGATTTTTTCATGGACCCCCGGGGTATGTCTTGCCATCATCAGAATCTCTAATTCTTCTGCTGAAGGCTGTTCCCCCCGCTGAATCATGATGACGTGATCACCGTTGTTTATTTCCTGATCTGTATTTGCTGGATAACCGTTGACAATCAGTAGATCGGCATTCTCTTTGTACTGCTTGCGCAGTTCAAATAAACAGGTGTGTTTTTTCACCTTTATCGGAGTTTCATTCAGATATATCTGCATAATTCACATCAAAATAAAAAAACCGCCAAAAGGCGGCTGCCGATAATTTCTATCGGTATTTATTGCCGCTTCCCTACGCCGGTATTAACCGGATCAGGTTCCAAGGGTCGTTCCAGTTGATCTGGAACTCTCAGTAACCAAGACACCCCTAGCAGTCTGTCGGACTATCAATGGTCTGGCTGCAAATTCGTCTGTTTGGCCCATATTTCAGCTCCTTTTCGACCAATAGCTACGGCTATTACTCTCAAATGAGCCAAAATCTGATCTCAAACAACCAAATTTTCGCTT
>JAOZMV010000164.1 GCA_029934095.1 Desulfuromusa sp.
GTGCCAGGTTCGGGGAATTGGCAGCAAAAGCCATCCCGCTCCAGACCAGCAGACAGGCAAGGCTGATCAGTCCAATTTTTCCATAAATTTGTTTCACTTTAAACCTCCTTTTTGTTTAGTTATTTTTCCGACGCATAGAAATGTTCGACTGTCTGCAGCATATCCTTGTGACCAACATGCATATGACATTCAGCACACATTTTGTTTGCCTCACCCCTTATATAAGACCGGTGAGCGATCAATCCGCCCTTTGATATTCCCGGTGGGGTCAGGTTGTGGTGACAACGGTGACAGGCGCTGTCAAAGGTGAATTTGAGACGATTTGCCTCGGCATTTGCAGCCCAATCGAAACTTGCTCCATCAATGGTGAAGTTGTGAATAATGTCACTTATTCCAGTCCTTGCCTTGGTGACCAGGTAATTCACAAAACCGTCATGTGGCAGATGACAATCTACACATTGTGCCGTAAAGCCCTGCGGGTTTTTCCCACCGTGGACAGAAGCCTTCCACGAGGTTCTGAATGGTTCCATGACATGGCAACTCACACAGAACTCATCGGTGTTGGTTGATTCCACCATAAAACCGGAAGCCAGAACCAGAACCATCGCACCCACAACGCCAAACATCGCTCCAAAAATCAGAAGCTTTTTTGCGCCGGACTTACTTGGGGTTCCGTTACTCGACATTCAATCACCTCCTTACTTGAGTGGCAGTCTTAATCCTTTTCGAGAAAATTAGATCTATACAGAAACAGCTACAACTATAATTAATATCAGGATTTAGGTTAATAGCAATAAAATTATCCCGAATGTTTTTTACTGCAACGGCTATGCCGTAATAAACACTTTATTTTTCAGTAATATATGAAAAGAAGAATGTATTTTTTGTTACCAGAGGGTAGCTTTTGATCGATTTCTTGTGTTACCGTTTGGTAGCAGTGCCTTGGATATATAACCTGCCATAATCAGTAAGGTTTCCTTTTATATGCAATTAAAAACCAAACTTATTCTGCTGATCAGTCTGGTGATCTGTATCTCTTACGGGATCACCTTTTATCGAACCTCCAGTTTTCAGGAAAATCTGGTTGTCGAGCAGGCGACCCAGCAGGCGAAAATGCTTTTCAATCAGATTCGTCTGACTCGGCAATGGGTCTCAGATCACAATGGTCTTTTCTTTGTAAAGTCTCCCGGAGTAGAAAGAAATCCATTTCTTGACCATGGGGAGATTCAGGACAGTCAGGGTAACTGGCTGGTCAAACGCAATCCGGCTATGGTGACCAGGGAACTGTCGGCTTATGCGGCAAGGGAAGGTATGGGGCAGTTCAATGTCACCAGTTTGAAACCGGTCAACCCGGATAACGCTCCGGATAGCTTTGAACGGCGCAGTCTGGAAAAGTTTGCCGCCGGTGCTGTTGAGGCAATTGAGATCGAACAAATTGAGGGGAACTATCGTCTCCGTTATATGGCTCCCCTGAAGGTCGATTCTCAATGTCTGAGTTGTCATGACCAGCAGGGCTATATCCCTGGTGATATCCGCGGGGGTATGAATGTGACCGTGCCGATGAATTGGGCCTATGCAGAAATTAATTCTAACAACTGGATGTTGCTGGGGATTGCCCTGGCAACAATTATTATTGTCTCTCTCAGTCTTTACCTCCTCTTTAATTCACTGGTTGCCAGGCGGTTGACGCTGCTTGCTGCTGCTATGGATAATTATCCTGAAAAGCCCTTTGTCAATAATGGTTCAGTCATTGAAAACAGTGATGAAATAGGGGTGTTGAGTCAACATTTTCATGATCTTTGCCGCCGTTTTGAAGGTTCCCAGCAAGAGCTGGATGCAACTCGAGAGCAGGTCTTCCAAAGTGAAAAACAGGCCGCATTGGGACGTCTGGTTGCCGGGGTTTCCCACGAAATCAACAACCCTCTTGGGGGGATGCAAAATTGCCTGCAGACCATGCGGAGAAATATGGATCAGCCGGAACTACAAAATCGTTATATGACTCTGCTCGGCCAGGGGATTGAACGGATTAAAGGGACGGTGCAGCAGTTACTGAATATTGGCAGGAAAGAACCCCTGAAAACCACCTTTGGTGATATTGACCAGGTTATCCGCGACTGTCTGGAATTATCCTGTCTGGGTCATAAAAATATCCAACTGGATCTGCAGCTTGAAATTGGTCAACCGGTAGATACCGGTATCGAAGCCCTGCGCCAGGTGGTGATGAACCTGGCAGGTAATGCCGTCCAGGCTATTGGTGCCGAGGAAGGGACAATTAAAGTGGTGAGTCGTCTGGAGAATGGATCAATTTATATTGAAATCTCCGATACCGGTTCGGGCATTGATCCCGAATATCTGGATAATATTTTTGAACCCTTTTTTACCACCAAAGAGGTTGGCGAAGGGACGGGCCTGGGCCTCTCTGTTTCTGATTCATTAATTAAACGTTTAGGGGGAACCCTCGCGGTGAAAAATGTACCTGATAGCGGAGCCTGTTTTACTTTGACCGTCCCCCTGCAATCTTCTGTTGCCGGTGAGGAGGTCAAATGACGGTAAGAATTCTGGTTGCCGAAGATGAAGAAATAATGCGTGTTACCGTGCTTGACCACCTGCGCGATCAAGGCTGGAAGATTGATGCCGCGATAAATGGAACCGAAGCTTTAGCCCTGGTTAAAAAGAACAACTACAATCTGATTATCTCCGATATCCGCATGCCGGGGATGGATGGTGAAAAACTGCTCGCCGAGGTTAAGCGTATTGCCCCGCGTACCGAGGTGATTCTGATGACCGCCCATGGCAATACGGATGATGCCGTTAATTGTCTGAAAAAAGGTGCTGCAGACTATATTTTAAAACCTTTTGACCTGGATGATCTGACCTTCCGGGTTCAGCGCCTGTTGAATATTCTCACCATCAAGGCCCGCTGTGTTTCTCTGGAAAATTGTTGCGGACAGCGCCAGCCGTTGATTGGTTCTAGTCCGCCAATGCAACAGTTGCTCAAATTGATCAGTCAGGTTTCGCAATCCGATGCGACGGTTTTGATTCAGGGGGAAAGTGGCACTGGCAAAGAGTTGGTTGCTGCTGCCATCCATTATGAGAGTCGGCGTGCCGATAAACCCTACATCCGGGTCAATTGTGCGGCAATTCCGGCAGGGCTGTTGGAATCGGAACTGTTCGGTCACGAAAAAGGGGCTTTTACCGGTGCGGACCAAACATCTATCGGTAAATTTGAACTGGCCGATCAGGGAACTATCCTGCTTGATGAAATCGGTGATCTGCCCCTCAACCTGCAGGTCAAATTGTTACGGGTCTTACAGGAGCATGAAATTGAACGGGTCGGTGGAAGAACACTGATCCCGATCAACGTCAGAGTCCTTTGTGCTACCGCCAGAAACCTGACCGAAGAGATAAAGAAGAGCCGGTTCCGTGAAGATCTTTATTATCGCCTTCAGGTTATCCCTGTTTCTGTTCCAACCTTAAGGGAGAGAAAAGGGGATATTTCGGAATTGTGCGATTTTTTTCTACAACAATTTGGCCAGGAAAGGGGTTTGACCTTCTCTCTTTCGACGGAGGTTTCTCAGGCATTAAATCATTATCCCTTCCCCGGTAACGTGAGAGAACTGAGAAATATTCTCGAGCGATTGACGGTTCTGGCACCATCTCCAAAAATTCAGCTCTGGGATCTGCCCCTTGAAATCCGTGGGATAAAAGAGGATGTGGCAGAAAAAGGGGAGGTCAATCTTGCCACAGCTGTGGCTGTT
This sequence comes from Desulfuromusa sp., assembly GCA_029934095.1. Classification (GTDB taxonomy): domain Bacteria; phylum Desulfobacterota; class Desulfuromonadia; order Desulfuromonadales; family Geopsychrobacteraceae; genus Desulfuromusa. Next base: position 3,759 of record JAOZMV010000164.1, read on the forward strand.
GCTGAGAAAAGGTGTATCCGTAATGCTTTGAAAAAAACTGCTGGAAATAAAACAGAAGCGGCAGAGGTTTTAGGCATCAGTCGTAAAAATCTGTGGGAAAAAATGAAACAGTATGGGATAAAAACGTGAAATCCCCCTCAATCCCCCTTTGAAAAAGGGGGAGGATTAATAACTCCCCTCTTTGGAAAAGAGGGGCTGGGGGAGATTTTTTTCAAATTCAAAACCAAAAGGAGAATAAAAAATATGCTTTATGTTATTCGTTGCATCGATAAAAAAGATCACCTGCCAGTCCGCCAGGAAAACCGTCCCTCCCATGTTG
>JAOZMV010000165.1 GCA_029934095.1 Desulfuromusa sp.
ACAGGTTTTGAACTATCCAATTCAAATCGCCAGAGATGCAGCTCTCCATCTTCAAGAACCAATTCAGACGGTGGATATTGCCAGGGGGTGATTTCAGGTTTCACATCAGTCTCCTTGCTGCAACCAATCCTGTAAACGTCTGAGTCCCTCCGCAACTGAGACTTGAGGCTGATAGCCAAGTTCACGTTTGGCTGCAGAAATATCAAACCAGTGTGCTGTTGATAATTCTTTCGCTACAAACCGGGTCATCCGGGGTTCTCCCGACAATCTGAGCAATCGGTAAACATTTTCCAGCAGCGCCCCGATGACAGAAGCAAGCTGCGGAGAGATTGTTTTCTCCACTGCCTGGATACCACCTGCTGCAAGAATTCGATTCACAATATCCCACAGAGGCAAAGGTTCATCGTTGGAAATAAAATAGACTTTGCCAGCAATGACAGAATCAGATGAGAGCTTTTCTGCAGCCAGAACATGGGCTTTGGCTGCATTATCGATATAAACGGTATCCACCAGACAGGAACGCTCACCAATCCGACGTAACGCCCCTGCCCGGCCCCGTTCCAGAATTCGCGGTACCAGGTGGTTATCTTCCGGTCCCCAGATCAGATGGGGTCGTAGCGCAACAGTTGCCAGAGAAGCATCGTTAGCTGCAAGCACCAGCTGTTCAGCTTCAGCCTTGGTCTGTGGATACCAGGAAAGATAATGATCGGGATAAGGAACCGATTCATCAACCCCCTCCAGGTCAGAACCGTCAAAAACAACACTGGGAGAGCTGGTATAGACCAGACGGGTGATAGCACATTTTCGGCATGCCTGAATAATATTCTTGGTCCCGATCACATTGGGTCGATAGAATTCATCATAACTGCCCCAGATTCCGGCTTTAGCGGCGACATGACAGATCAGATCACAACCATCAGCAGCCTTGATCACCGCAGAAAGGTCGGTCAGATCACCCACGCTCTGTTCAACTCCAAGCATTGTCAGTTGCGGATAGATATTGCGCGCAAAAGAACAGACTTCATGTCCCTGCTGCAGCAGCAATTTAACAATGGCCTTACCGAGAAAACCACCACCACCGGTCACCAGAACTTTCATCGCAATTGCTCCTCCGCCCAGACGGCAAGCTTTTCCCGAAAGATTTTTGCGTTGTGACGAATATCAACCGGGAATGCGGGATGAATCAAAAATTGATGGATATTTTTCGTCATCTCATGGGACTGAGCGATACTTTTCAATTCATTAATAAGCTGAGTCTGCTCTTGTTGTTGCGAACCCTTTTCTAATTCAACACAGATAACCGGTTGTTTCTCATCAGTTGCACCGATACCGACCAACGCCGTACGAAAAACTTTAGCGTGGGTATTGAAAATTGCCTCACATGGAATGGTAAACAGAGTTACTGTCGGTGTCACCACCCGGTGTCCTTTACGCCCACAAAACCAGATCCGTCCCTCCTCATCCCGATAACCAAGATCGCCCATCCGGTGAAAGAAATCCCCGTTTCCGGCAATTGGAATTTTTGCCAACCGGGTTGAATCAGCGCGATTGAAATAACTCCGGGTGACCTGTGGACCTTTGACCACAATTTCACCGATCTCTCCTTCTGCCACTTGCAAATCATCCTGCCAGGTAGAAATTTCATTATCATCAATCCTGATAATTGCAAGTTCAATGGTAGGTACGGGAAAGCCAAGACAGACTCCCCTCCCCTGATCGGTGGCAAAACGGGTTTCCTGAAGAATTGTCTCGCTACCGATAGAACAGACCGGGAGTGACTCCGTGGCACCATAGGGGGTAAAGACCTGAACTCCCGGATTGACCATTTTAACAAACTGCTCCAGCACTACGGCAGGAACCGGTGCCCCGGCCGAGATCGCTCTTTTCAACGATGGCAGCATAATCCCATGTTTATCACCATACAGAGCAACCCGTCGGATCAGTGCCGGTGAACCAAACATGGTGGTGACATTAAAACGGACAATCGCAGTGATAATCTTTTCTGGATCAACAGCACCTGGACGGGTAAAATCCATCTCCGGAATCACCGAAGTCATCCCCAATGCTGGCGCAAACAGGGCAAATAATGGAAAAGTCGGCAGGTCAATCTCTCCGGGTGTGATCTGATAGATATCCCTTAACGCTTCGACCTGAGCAATAAAGTTACCATGGCTGTAAACCGCCCCCTTGGGAACACCGGTACTGCCGCTGGTAAACAGAATAGCGGCAGTTTCATCAGCTGTGGTGTGGGCAGTTTCATAATGATGATTATCGGGAAAAGGCTCAATCAGTTTACTCAGACTTGTCCCCCCCCAGAACCAACGCGACCCAACCGTTAAAATTATTTTCAGGCTCTTTTCCCCCCAGCCAAGTAATAATCTGGCAATTTGCGCCTTGGGGATACCGATAAATGCTTCCGGTTCAGCTTCTGCCAGACAGACTTTGAGGTTTTTAATTCCCATACCGGGATCGATCAAGATCGGCACGGCACCAACCTTAAAAAGGGCAAAGGTCAAGGCAAAAAAATCGAGACTGGGCTTGACCATAAGAACAGTACGCACACCACGACCAATACCGATTGATTCCAGACCGGCAGCGATTCGATTGCTCTGTTGATCCAGTTCCGCGTAAGAATATGTTTGATAGAGTGATTGTTTATTTTTATCCCGTTTATAGGGAAAATGGACAGCGGCGGTAGCAGGTTGTTTTGCAGCCATGGCGGGCAAATGGGCAGCAATATTATAATTACGAGATCCGGGCATACTTACCGGCCTGTTGATGAAAGGGGATTATCCTGCAGAAATTTTTTGATTATTGGCAAAATTTCAACTCTGGCGTCTTCCAGAATATAATGCCCACAGTCGGCAAAAGAGTGAACCTCTGCCAGCGGGAAGCGTCTCTTCCATTCGGCCAAAAAATTGAGGTCAAAAACAAAATCCTTTTCACCCCAACAAATACACATCGGCAGATCAGCAAATTCGACCAGACCCGCATCAACCTGACTGATCAAATCATAACCTGGATCATCTGCTTGCAGTGGAATATCCTGAACAAACCGAAGGGTTGCAACACGATGTTGCCAGTTATCATAGGGACTGCAATAAATTTTACGTAATTCCGGTGACATCCGCTGCCGCTTACAGCCAACCCATGCTGCACCACGGGCAAACAGATTAAATCCCTGCACCAGAAAAGCACCCAATTGGGTATCGCGACATAATTTAAGTGCAAAAGGGAATTTTTTAGCGGTGGGTAAATGAAATGCGGCGGTATTAAGAATGACCAGCCGGGCAATTTTCTCAGGATGACGAGTTGCCCATGCCATCCCAATCATTCCACCCCAATCATGAAGAACCAGAGTGATTTTCTGCTTCAGTTTCAAACTTTGCAGCAGAGCATCAAGATCATCAACTCGTTGTTGTAACGTGAATGAGTATTGTGAGTCGGCAGGTTTATCCGATAGTCCACAGCCAATATGATCGGGAACAATGAGACGATAATCGCCCCGCAATTCACGCACCAGATGGCGGTAATAAAAAGACCAGGAGGGATTCCCGTGCAACATGACAACTGGATCGCCCTTCCCTTCATCCAGATAATGGTATTTCAATCCATTGAGATCAAAATAATTATTTTTAAAGGGGTATTCAGATTTAAAACGGGCATTATCTAACACGATTGAAACATCTCACATAAATACAGGGGAAAAGTGCACTGAAATGCACTGGTTATACGTTGTTGAACTCTGCATGATACTATCCGGTACCTGATAACCCATGTAAATAGCTCAAGGGCACTAATACCAGTCTTCAATATTCAGCCCTTCGACTCTTCTAAACTCTTTTGTATTATGGGTGACCAATGTTGCATTATTGCTTAAAGCTATCCCAGCAATAAGTGTGTCATAGGGGCCGATGGAGAGCCCTTTGCCTTCGAGATCTGCTCTTATCGTGGCTGCAACTTTGGCTTCTTGAGCCCCAAAAGAAGAAATTTTCATTCTTAATATAAGTGACTCCAATTGTTTTCTTCTTTTTTGAGGTTTTGTTGATTTTGCAA
>JAOZMV010000166.1 GCA_029934095.1 Desulfuromusa sp.
TTTCGACAATTTTCGCCTTGCACTCGCTGCCTCGAAAACGTTTTTCAACACCCTGCTAAATAGAAAAGGCTCCTCACTGAGGAGCCTTTCTGAATTGAAAAAACAGCAGCTATGTTGGGTAACCAAGGCGGGTTGAAAGTTCTGCTGACGCTTTCAGAACCAGAGGAACCAGCTCACTTTCTGTCCGTGCATTGCTGATCCGCATGGTTGGGCCAGAAATGCTGATGGCACCGACAATACGCCGGGTGTAATCGCGAATCGGTGCCGCAATGCAGCGGACACCAAGATCAAGCTCTTCATCATCAAAGGCGTATCCCTGTTCACGAATCTTGGTCATCTCCTCGCTGATTGCTTCAGCAGAGACAATGGTGGTCGGGGTATGTGGAACAAGCTTTATCTCATGCAGTAACACATCCAGTTCTTCCTCTGTCATGTGTGCCATATGGACTTTTCCGGATGCGGTACAATACGCAGGTAATCTTGAGCCAACTCGGGAAACGACTCGGACAGTGAGATTGGTTTCAACTACATCGAGGTAAACAATGTAGTTTTCTTTGTAGATAGCAACATAAGCGGTTTCGTTGCTCTCCTCTACGACCTGTTCAAGGATTGGTTTGGCCTGTCGCAACAGTCCCATCTGCTTGATAAAAGTTTGTCCAAGTTCCAAAGCTTTGAGACCGAGCCGATAATTTTCTGTCGCCTTGTTTTGTTCAATATAACCCCGTGATTCAAGGGTTGCGAGGAGTCGAAAAACATTGTTTTTGTGAAGCTTCAGACGTTTACTTAATTCAGTAACACCAAGCTCATCGACATCATCATGAAATTGCTCTAGTAGGTCAAAGGCGTGAGAAACTGCTTGAATGATATATTCTGATTTGTCTTTTTTGACCATGGTTTCTATACCCTTCTTGTGTTTTTTTTATATATAAAGCATTGATACTATCTTCGAGATCAAGGTTCTGTCAAGCAGTATCGGTTGATGTTAGTCCAAGATTTTTCTCGATAATATTAATTGTAGAATGGTGTTCTATTGTTGTCAAATGAAACCGGTTTTTTTATTGTATTTGGGGGTAGATTTGCTCTTGGGATGGGGATTCTTTAATCAACTCTCGCAGGACGCTGGTTGCATAACTCCCTTTCGGTAAGCTGAAGCCGAAGGTTATAAAATTCTCTCCATGATTGATAATCTCAGGTTCAGTTAAGGGGACTCTGAGGGGTCGACGTTCTCCTGACATCGTCAGACCCTCGCCGAGTTTCCAGCTACCTGGTATTAATCTCGATTCTTCTAATAACTTCAACTCCGCTCTTCCGGGAATTCCTGTGGCAAGCATGACTTTGTTACCGAACAGGGGTGCCGACGGGCTGATTTCAAAATTGTCGGCCCGGGTTTGCTCCATTGCTGCATGTTCCACTCTGAAACATGCTCCATTGACATGTTTGACCGCAATGTCACCATCGATCAGCCGATCAAGGTCCGGGAGTCTTTGCAATAGTAATTGATCAAAAAATTGTGATTGTGCAGCTGAAAGAAAGAGCCGTAATAGATTTTTTGGCAGTGAATAAACAGCTGTCCGGTGGGATTTCCCCCTGAGGAGTGCCTGCAGTAAGCGGCGTTCGTCGTCCATTCCGCCAGGTAGTTTGTCGAGAGCCATCTGAAGATGATCCTGTCGATAGAGCTCTGCAGCTTCTTTCCAGCTCCGATTGCGGATTAACTGTGGATTGCCAAGATACTCCCGGCAGAATTCGGGAAATTTTTTCTGTAGAAGAAGTCGCCCCAGTTGGGCTGAATTTCCCAGACTCCCATAGCGCTGCTTACCAAACAGATTAGGAACACCGCGCTTTTGTAACTGCTCCAGAATGCGTTTGGCACGTGGCAATGCTTCCAAATCGGTCTCACGGAGGGTTATGGTGAAATGATTTCCTAAAAGGTGACCGAGGCGAAGTTTATTATCGTGACGATTAATCTGGAGTATTTTAGCTTTATTCAGGTGCAGTTTTCCAATTTGGTCAAGTTGACTGAAGGGAACTGATATCATTTGTCTGGTCAGGGCTCTGGCATCTTTCAGCCCGGCATAACCAAGATCACGCTCTTTAATTTTTAACCCTTTAGCCAGTTGGCTGAGTAGATTGCGAGTCGTAATTCCAGATTTTTCAATCCACAGATATGTATGCTCACCTTTGCCAGAACATGGGTAGAGAGGGATTTCGTTGACCTGAAAGTCCTCAGTTGTTTGTTTGTAGATACCACCGATGCCGGGAGAATCTTCAGTTAACCAGTTCAACTTTCCCCCTTGCCCCAGCGCAGTCTGAACCCCTTATTCAGTTTTGGTGGATCAACATTAAGATCAGATTTTTTCTTATAGCGGCAGAGAAAGATTGGCTGATCAAGATCGAGAAACCGCTGCATATATTTTGAAATCGGATAATTCTCCAGGTCATGGGTATAGGGGGTTGTCGCCAAGTTATTCAAGCGGTTATCACGGCTGAGCAACTCCGCTGCTGATTCACCGTAATCGGTAAAATCGGTACAGAAGTTCAGCTCACCATGATCCTCTAAACAGTAGAGGGACAGATTAATAAAATCCTGGTTGAGCAATCGTCTTTTCCGCTGCCGTTTTTTTGGCCAGGGATCGGGGCAGTTGATGTAGATCGCCTGTAAACTCTTTTCCCTTAGATATTGGTACATCAGGTAACGTGCTTCTATCCGCATCATTAAAATATTGGTAAGGCCGGAACGTTCTATTCTGCTGCAGGTCTGACGACAACCCTGGTTGAAAATATCGATGGCAATAAAGTTTTTCTCAGGGTGTCGTGCTGCAATCTGAACAATGAAATCACCAATGCCACAACCGATCTCAAGTGCCAGCGGGTTGTTGTTACCAAACAGGGAGGCGAATCCACCGGCATTTCGTAATTGTGCTTCGGAGATAAATATTGGAGAAGTAATCAGGGTCATTCGTTGCGACATGTTTTCTTCTTTTTAGTTTGTTAACGGAGGTTGTAGAGATACTCACTGATACGTTGTAGTTCATGCTTTGGCAGTGAGTCGTAGCTGGGCATAAAACCTTCTGATCGGGTTGACGCGTCGGCTGTCAACAGTGCTTTAATCTGCGTCACGGTTAAACGGCTTCCTATCTGGGTGAGATCAGTTGCCAGAGAGCCGCCATCACCGTTGATAATATGACAACCTTTACAGCCCAGCACCTGGATCAATTCCAGTGTCGGGTCGATTTGCGGAGTATCGTCCGCAGCAACTGCAGCTAGAGGTAAGGTCCCACAAAGGAACAAAATCAGAAACGTTTTCATCATCTACTCGCAAAAAAAAGAACAAGAGGGGTAAGCAAAGATTGTCGTCCGACAAGGGCGGACTTTTTATGACGCCATCAAACATACCCGCAGACTCTGTTCATTGCAATCGATTCTCTGTTGGCAAAATGGTTGCAATCGAGTGAGACGGGGATTAGTCTGAGCAGGTACGGAATCAATGGAGAAATAAATTATGCAGATACCAATCTCAAAACGTGCTGAGACGATTGAACCTTTTCTGGCGATGGAATTGATGGAACGAGCCAAAGAGCTGGAGGCTGAAGGCCAGGATATCATCTATCTCTGTTTGGGAGAGCCCGATTTCAACACCCCACCGGCAATTTTGGCGGCGACCGGACAGGCACTGGCAGAAGGGGCGACCTCCTATACCCATTCACTTGGGTTGCTGGAACTACGCCAGGAAATCTGCCGCCATTACTTCGATTATTATGGTGTCAATATTGTCCCGGAGCAGGTGATTGTCTCTTCCGGTACCAGTCCGTTGATGCTGCTCCTTTTTTCAACAATTCTGGAAGAGGGCGACGAACTGATTCTGACCGATCCGGGTTACGCTTGTTATCCGGGGTTTATTAAGTTTTCCGGGGGGAAACCGGTTCTTTTACAAGCCGATGTAGAAAATGGATTTCAGCCTCGCCCCGATCAGGTTAAGGCATTAATAACTGAGAAGACTCGGGGCTTGTTGATCAATTCTCCCTCCAACCCGGCCGGTTCAATCTTGTCTG
>JAOZMV010000167.1 GCA_029934095.1 Desulfuromusa sp.
AAGGTCAGTCCCCTCACCATTATTCCTGCTCGCGCCAGATATTAGCACCTAGTGCTGCCAGTTTTTTTTCGATCTTTTCGTAACCACGATCCAGATGGTAGATACGGGAAACTTCGGTGGTATTTCCTGACGCCAATCCGGCCAGAATCAAAGAAGCGCTGGCACGCAAATCGGTTGCCATCACCGGTGCTCCGGTCATTTGATCGGTGCCACGAATAATTGCACTATGCCCATCGATCTGGATATCGGCACCCATCCGCTGCAACTCACAAACATGCATGAAACGATTTTCAAAGACCGTCTCAGAGATTCGGCTGGTCCCTTCTGCCATCGTCATCAACGCCATAAACTGGGCCTGCATATCGGTTGGAAATCCGGGAAAAACACTGGTTCGAATATCAACCGGAGCCAGTTTTTTCGGCCCGATAACTCGCAACCCATCAGCTTCCGGTTCGATTGTCGTCCCGGTTTCAATCAATTTGCTGATCAATGCTTCCTGATCTTCCCGCACCGCATCACGAATCAGGACATTTCCTCCAGTGATCGCCGCTGCAATCATGAAGGTTCCCGCTTCAATTCGATCAGGTATCACCTGACACTTGAGCGGATTGAGACTTGCAACTCCCTGAATATGAATGATGGCTGTTCCGGCCCCCTCGATCTTTGCCCCCATACTGTTCAAGGCTTCCGCGAGTTGAACGATTTCCGGTTCACGGGCAGCATTTTCCAGCACCGTTTCACCTTCAGCAAGAGAGGCTGCCATCAACAGATTCTCAGTCCCGCCAACCGTTGGCAGATCAAAAGATATTTTTGCCCCGCGCAATTTCTCCGCAGTCGCCTCAACATAACCATGATCCAGTTTAATTTCAGCTCCGAGAGCTTCCAGCCCTTTCAGATGCAGGTTGATCGGGCGAGCGCCAATAGCACAACCACCGGGCAAACTGACCCGAGCCTGCCCAAACCGAGCCAGCAATGGGCCAAGAACCAGCACCGAAGCACGCATGGTTTTTACCAGATCATAGGGAGCTTCAATACTTCTGATTTTATCCGAATCAATCTGGTAGCAGTCTCCTTGAACCGTAACTTCAGCCCCCAGTTCCCGCAATAACTTAACTGCCGTATTGATATCTCTGAGGGCGGGGACATTACCAAGTTCACTCTGACCTTTTGCCAGCAAGGTTGCAAACAGCAACGGTAGAGCCGAATTTTTAGCTCCACTGATTTGCACTTCCCCACGAAGGGATACTCCCCCTTTGATAACTATTTTTTCCACAGTAATTCCATTTCTTAGCTATTTCTGACCACCAACCACGCGCGGTTGAGCAGAATAATCGTCACGAACAAACACATTAACCAGACCGGCAGCCGCTAATAATTCTTTAACCGCTTCAGCCTGCTGATAGCCAATTTCAACCAACAACCAGCCCCCGGTTTTTAGCCTGCTGATCGCCTGAGCTGCAAGCTGCTGGTAACACTCCAAACCATCATTCCCGGCCAGCAGAGCCAACTGTGGTTCAAAACAGCGCACTTCAGGCATCAACTCATCCCATTCCCGCTGTGCGATATAAGGAGGGTTGGAGACGATCAGGTCATACTGTTGGACAGGTAATTCGGCAAGATCTCCCTGAACCAATTGTACCTGACTTACAACCTGATTCTTTTCTACATTTTCACGGGCAATCTCCAGCGCTGCAGCAGAGATATCCAACCCGGTCATCTGCCAATCCGGCAGTTCACTCGCCAGACTGATAATAATAGCACCGCTGCCAGTACCGACATCCAATAATTGCCCATCTGAACCGGCTCGTGCAAGTGCTTCTTCTACCAGTATCTCGGTATCGGCACGCGGAATCAAAACCGCCGGAGTTACTTTGAAGGGGAGCGACCAGAATTCCGTGGTACCAAGCAGATACTGAAGCGGCTCACGCTGACCCCGTTTTTTGACCAGGGGACGAGCGACATCAAGCTCTTCCTGTGACAGGGGACGATCATAATTGAGGTAGAGTCCGACCCGATCCAGCTTTAAAACATCGGCCAACAGAAGTTCGGCATCCAAACGCGGGTTATCAATCCCTTTTTCACTGAAATAATTGGTTGTCCAACGCAATAACTTCAGCAGTGTCCAGGTTTCGCGAGTATTTTGTGCCGCTTGATCTTTCAGAGAGTCCGGCACCTGATACTACCCTTCCTGGCTCATCTGTGCCGCCTGCTGATCGGTGATCAAAGCGTCAATAATTTCATCAACATCACCCTGCATAATCGCATCCAGCTTATAGAGAGTCAGCCCGATCCGATGATCGGTACAGCGCCCCTGCGGATAATTATAGGTCCGAATCCGTTCACTCCGGTCACCACTGCCAACCTGATTTTTACGATCAGCTGCCATTTCGGCCTGTTGATCCGCCAGCATTTGATCATAAATCCTCGACTTAAGCACTTTAAGAGCCTGAGCTTTATTTTTATGCTGCGATTTTCCATCCTGACAGGAAACCACCACCCCGGTAGGAATATGGGTTAAACGAACTGCCGATTCAGTTTTATTAACATGCTGCCCCCCTGCCCCGGACGCACGGAAGAGGTCAATACGCAAATCAGAGGATTTGATCTCGATATCAACATCCTCAACTTCAGGAAGAACCGCAACGGTACAAGCCGAAGTATGGATCCGCCCCTGAGTCTCAGTATCGGGAACCCGCTGCACCCGATGGGTTCCACTCTCAAACTTGAGTCTTGAGTAGACCCGCTCGCCACTGATTAATGCAATGATCTCTTTAAAACCACCCCCATCGGTTTCAGAGGAACTCATGATCTCAACTTTCCAGTGATTACGATCGGCATAACGGCCGTACATCCGAAACAGATCGGCAGAAAACAGCGCTGCTTCATCACCACCGGTACCGGCACGGATTTCCAGAATGATGTTTTTATCGTCGTTGGGATCTTTGGGTAACAGCAGCAGGCGCAATTGCTCTTCCAACTCACCCCGCTGCTCTTCCAGTTCAGGAAGTTCAGCCTTGGCCAACTCCTTCATCTCCGGATCACTATCCTGTAACAGCTCCCGATTTCCCTCAATATCAGTACAAACTTGCTTGTACTGATTATAGACACTCACCACCTCAGTTAAATCAGAATGCTCTTTGGCCAGTTCACGATAGCGGTTCTGATCAGAAGTGACACTGGGATCAGAGAGGAGACTTTCAACCTCACGAAAACGATCAACAACATCTTCCAGATTTGCAAACATAGGAATCTTTCAAAAAATTGGCAAAAAAAAAGCGACCCAACCGGGCCGCTTTCTTCAATTCTACCCGTTTATTTCTGGGCGTACTTTCTGCGGAAACGTTCGATCCGGCCTGCGGTATCGATCAGCTTCTGCTTACCGGTGTAAAACGGATGGCACGCAGAACAAATTTCGGTGTGAATCTCTCTGCCAAGAGTTGAGCTCGTCTCAAAAGTGTTGCCACAATCACAACGAACAGAACAGGCTTCATACTTGGGATGGATACCTTCTCTCATCTTTTTTCTCCTTAGCGACCTGGCTTTTATACAGGTCTATATTATTTGCGTCAGACAAACCAGCTAAATAGCATTTTTGTCCGTTTGGATCAAGCAAAATTATCCAACAAAACTGTGATTCATCTTGATCCGTAATGGCTAAGCAAAAAATGCGTCCTGCAAGGCGCAGTATTTTTTCAAGGGCGAAGGCATACACATGTATGTCGAGATCTTGAAAAAGTGCAGCAACACCGCAGGTCGTATTTTTTGCGACGCCATTATTGGTTCATTGAATCTAGGAATTCCTGATTAGTCTTCGTTTCAGCCATTTTTTCCAGTAAAAACTCCATCGCGTCAACCGTATTCATCGAAGAGAGAACCCGGCGTAATAGCCAGATACGCTGGAGTTGAGCTGGATCGAGCAAAAGATCTTCTTTGCGGGTACCAGAACGGTTAATATCCATCGCCGGGTAAGTACGCTTGTCTGCCAGACG
>JAOZMV010000016.1 GCA_029934095.1 Desulfuromusa sp.
GTAGCTATTGGTCGAAAAGGAGTTGAAATATGGGCCAAACAGGCGAATTTGCAGCCAGGTCATTGATAGTCCGACAGGCTGCTAGGCTGCGGTGTGTGTTCCCGAAATATGCCATATTTGAAATATTGATCAGCCTACTATAGAGGTATCAAGATGGACATAGCCATAGTTGGCGGTGGAGCCGCCGGGTTTTTTGCGGCAATTACTGCAAAGGAAAACTATCCAGACGCCAAAGTTGTTATCTTTGAAAAAACGCAAAACATTTTGTCCAAAGTTAAAATATCAGGTGGCGGTCGGTGCAATCTCACCAATGGTTGCTCAAGCATAAAGGAACTGACCAGTGCTTATCCCCGCGGTGGGAATGCTTTAAAAAGAGCTTTCAAAATCTTCAACAACAAACATGCAATGCAGTGGTTTGAATCCCGTGGAGTTCCCCTGATCATTCAGGATGATAATTGTGTATTTCCTTTCTCGCAAAATTCACAAAGCATCATCGACTGTTTTCTGGAACAGACAGATAAGTTAAAAATCAAAATTGAGCTGGCAACAGGGATAAAAACCATCAAAAAAATCAGTGGCAAACTACAACTGATCTTTGTCGGCGGAAAAGTTCCAAGCAGAATATTTGATAAGGTCATCGTTGCAACGGGCGGATCTCCAAAAAGAGATGGTTTGGCATGGCTTGAAAAATTGAATCACAAAATTGAAGACCCTGTTCCGTCCTTATTCACCTTCAAAATAGCTGATGAAGCGGTTACCGAGCTGATGGGGATTGTCGTTGAAGACACCTTGGTAAGCATCCAGAGTAGCAAACTTAAATCTGAGGGGCCTTTGCTAATCACACATTGGGGGATGAGTGGCCCGGCGATTTTAAAACTATCGGCCTTTGGAGCAAGGGTGTTGAGCGAAAAAGGTTACGAATTCAAGGTTCAGGTCAATTGGACTCATGTCCGTAATCATGATGATGTCGTTGCTCGGTTGAAAGGTATTGTGGCTGAGCATCCGAAAAAGATTCTGGCAAACGTCAGGCCCTACTCTCTTCCCGACAGATTATGGAACTATTTGTTGGAGAAAAGCCACTTGTCAATCAACAAAAAATGGGGAGAACTTGGAAAATCCGGGTTAAACAGACTGGTAAATATACTGACCAATGATGTTTATTCAGTCAAAGGACGGACCCAATTCAGAGATGAGTTTGTAACCTGTGGTGGAGTCAGTCTGGAAAGCATCGACTTGAATACGATGCAGAGCAAGGCATGTGAAAATTTGTATTTTGCCGGGGAAATCATGGATATTGACGGCATTACAGGGGGGTATAACTTTCAGGCAGCCTGGACAACAGCGTTTATTGCAGCAAAATTAAATTAATTATCATACCGACAATTTTTTGAGCGGGACCACCTCTATTCAACCCCGCTTCTTGCCTTTAGCCTTGGACGGTCTGGGTGCTTTGACCGGTTTAGCAGCAGTTTTAAATTCAGCCTCATAACCAACAACGAAATGGGAGCTGGTTTCATTTCGCATGCTAAGAAAATGAGCATTGTTTTTATCAAAAGGACAAGTGGGCAAACCACAAGGCTCAAACCCAAACTTTTGATAATAGTCGGGTTCACCCAACACAAACAGAGTCCGACTTTTAATATCTTCCTGCCTTAAAGCAAATCTGAGCAGCTCTGATCCCACTCCCTGCTTTTGAAAATCGGGTGACACCGCCATCGGCGCCAGATGCAAACCGCAAACCTCGTTACCATGATAAGCATTGGAAAAGGCAATATAAGCGATGCCCTTCCCAGCATGCAGACAGATCCACTCGTGTACCAGTTTGTTATTTTCGTGGAGCTTCTGCACCAACAATGCTTCGTACTCACTGCCAGGAAATGCGCGGCGCAGCAACGCGTAGACCTTAGCCCGATTTTCGATGCTTACCTTCTGTATTTTCATAATGTCTATCCCTGAAAGTTTCTGCTAAATACTATTGGTTTGTCCGCGGCATTTAGGATCAGGTTGGGCCAGTTTTGTATTATAGATAGTGAAAAATAAAAATCAGGCGATCATGAGATATTAGGCAGAAAATGATAAAAAGACAATTGCAACGACTGACACTGTAACTGCAAGCAATTTACGCTTTGTCAATGTTTCCATTTTCAGGGCTACCGATAGAATGAGTGCTGCGATAAAACTCATGTTGGCAATCGGAATGACAACACTTGCTTGTCCATGTTCAACTGCAAGCATCAGGAAATTAACGATGAGAAAAACAAGGACACCAGAAATCAAGGAATATAGTGCTTTCTTTACCGTTATTTTGAAACGCTTCTCCCTGAATAATGCATACCCGGCGCCGCCAAAAATCCAACAGATTGAGCCGATCAGCAACAAAGATTGTAGAGAGGCTCCCTGCATAAGCCCCGCCTTCGATGTGACCCCATAGAGCGCTCTGAAAATAGATGCCGCGATTGCCAATCCGAAAAAAAAGGCATGACCTTTTCCGGTGCTACCAAGCTCATTCCGGCGATAAAGCAGAAAAACAGCAAACAGACCAAGAATGACTCCGGCAATTTTGAAGAAGCCCAGAGGTTCGTTCAAAAGAAACAGTGATAACAACACGACACCGACCGTGTTCAGGCGATAGATCGTCGATCCCAGACTCACATCGATATGGGTAAGACTTTCAAGCAGCAGCAAGTTTGAGGCAGTCAGCAACAGTCCTGCAGCCAAACCATACGCTAAGGAAACGGGATTCAGAATAAGCGGACGGTCTGAAATCCCAAGTGTCATTATTTGCAGAATAGTCCAGACAAAACCAATCCCAAACACATACACTCCGCGGGAACGGTCTTGACTTGAATAGCGCTTAAATACAACATCATTAACTCCAGCACAAACAAGGCTCAACAGTGCATAATATACCGGAGAAATCATCAGCCTACTTCTCGCTCTCAGCTGATGTTATAGCATTCCATCCACCACCCAAAGCTTTATAAAGCCTGATCAAATTGGAGATGACAGTGCCATCGCTCTGAGCTAATTCATCCTGCAGAACCAGGAGTGCTCGATCAGCATCCAGAACATTATTGAAGCTTACCAGGCCGGCTTTATATTGATCTTGAGCAAGAGCGGTCGTTCGCTCTGCAGCAACAGAAGCTTTGGCAAGAAAATCTCGCCTTTGTTGTTCCTTGGCATAGTTGACCAAGGCATTTTCCACCTCTTCCAGAGTCCGCAGAATAGTAAGTTCGTAATGGATCAGGGCTTCTTCCTGACGGGCATTCTGAATTTCGATATTTTTGCGAATAGTGCCGCCATCAAAAAGGTTCCAGCTCGTTCGGGGGCCAATTCCCCAGGTTCTACTGGAGCTTTGAAATAGATTTCCAGCGCTGAGGGATTCGAGTCCGAGGGTGCCGAACAGGCGGAATTTTGGATAGAGATCTGCTGTTGCTACTCCGATACGGGCTGTTTGCGCGGCAAGTTCACGTTCAGCGCGACGAACATCGGGGCGGTGGCGCAGAGTTTCAGCCGGGATTCCGATTGCAACACTGAGAGGCAGGGAAGGTAAAGGTTGTTTTGTTGCCAGTTCCTTGTGGAGGTTACCCGGACGCTCTCCCAGTAACACGGCGAGACGGTTTTTTGCTGCATCCAGCCCGGCCTCAAGGCGCGGGATCTGGGATCTGGAACCCTCCAGAATTCGCAATGATTCCTGCACTGCCAGCTCCCCGATAATCCCGGCCTGAAAGCGGGAATCATTCAATTCGTAGCTTTCCAGTTGCGCCTTGATATTCGCCCTGCTCACTTCCAGACGGGACTGATAGGTTCGCACTTCCACATAATTTAATGCCACCTCTGCCAGCAGGCTCACCAGCAGAGCGTTCCGGTTTTCCCGGGTGGCTTCAAGATCCGCCTGCGCAGCCTCGACTGAACGTTGAACTCCACCAAAAAGATCCAGTTCCCAGCTGGCGTCAAATCCGGCCGAATAGAGATCCTGTTCGTTGCCTGTGCCGGTCTCTTCGCTGCTCCGGAATTTAGTGGCTGTTGCCCCGGCATCCAGGGTTGGGAAAAATTGAGCACGACTGATTCCACGCATCGCTCTGGCTTCGCGAATTCTGGATTGAGCTACTTGCAGGTCGAGGTTTCCCTCGATGGCTCTCTCTTCCAGAGTGACCAGTTGAGAATCATCCAGAATTATCCACCAGCGTGCCAGGTTAACGGGATTGGTTTGCTCCACGTTGAGACCCTCTTGCAGTTCAGAGTGCCATTTTGTTGGAGCTTTTGGCTCTACTTGATTATAGTTCGGCCCGACAGCTGTACAACCACCGATTATCAGAGCAATAGCCGCGGGGAGAATCATTAAAAACAGTGCTCTTCGAGGTTGATTTTCGAGCAGCGGTTTTCCCGGCTGTTTTGATTTTTCAGTTGATATCATGAGTCTATCCTGTCCCGTCTTCGCGCCCGCCACGCACTTCCCGCTTCGCGTGCAGACTGAAACAGGTAGTAGAGCACCGGCACCAGAAAGATACCAAGCAGGGTCGTGCTCAACATCCCGCTGAAAACTGTTGTGCCAATAGCTTTTCTGCTTCCGGCTCCGGCGCCTGTGGCAATGACCATCGGGATAAGCCCGAAGATAAAGGTAAAGGAGGTCATTAATACCGGCCTAAAACGGATTTTCGCGCCGTCAATTGCAGCATCGGCAAGAGGAAGTCCATCTTCCCGTCGCGACTGGGCAAATTCGACAATCAGAATAGCATTCTTACTCGCCAGTCCAACCAGCAGTACCAGGCCGATCTGGGCATAAATACTGAGACTGAATCCTGCCAGCCAGAGGCCGGTCAGTGCTCCCAAAGTAGCGACGGGAACCGAGATAACAATCGAAAATGGAATATTCCAGCTTTCATACTGTGCCACCAGAAATAGATAAGCAAACAGCAGGGCAAGGGCAAACAGAATCGTCACCTGGCCACTACTTTTTTGTTCCTGATAAGACATTCCGGACCAGTCATAGCTGTAACCTTCAGGGAGAGTTGTGGCTGCAATGCGTTCCATTGCCGCCATTGCTTCCCCGGAACTGTAGCCCGGTGCAGCACCACCGTTAATTTTGATGCTGGTCAACTGGTTATAGCGATCCACCGTTTGTGGGCTAAGGATTGTGGAAAGGGTCGCCAGACTGGTCATCGGTACCATAGCTCCAGTATTACTGCGAATGTAGATTCGATCGATGTCATTGATTGAGTCCCGGTATGCTGTGTCTGCCTGAACTTTAACCTGGTAGCCCCGGTCATTCAGGTTGAAATCGTTGACATAGCGCCCACCCAACTGGGTTTGCAGGGTTGAAAATATGGAACTGATCGGCACCTGGAGTGTTTCGGTCCGGGTTCGGTCAATGTTCAACGAAAGCTGCGGGGTATTGGCAGTATAAGTCGTAAAGACCCGGCTCAGGGCTGGATCCTGATTGGCAGCTATCACCAGCGCCTGAGCAGCGGCAGAAAATTCTGCGGGAGTTCTATCATCTGTGGACTGTAACTGAAAATTGAATCCTCCGGTGCGTCCCAGCCCGCGGATAGGTGGAGGGGTAAAGGCACGAATGTTGGCCGATGAGATGGCCGCCAGTTTTTGCTGAGCCTTTTTCAGGATAGCATTCACATGCAGATCAGCCCCCTTTCGCTCGTCCCATGGAGCCAGAATGACCAGACCAAAAGCGACATTATCACCCCGGCCACTGAGGAGGCTGAAACCACTGACCCCTAGAACACTGTCGATCCCTTTGATCTTTCTAAGCTCTTTGGTGGCTGTTTCCAGCACAACATCGGTGCGTACTCTGGCTGCCGCCTCAGGGAGCTGAACGTTCAGGTAGATTAAACCCTGATCCTCCTGTGGCAGGAAACTGGTGGGACGATTTTGAAACAGATAATAGCTGCCGCCAAAAATCAGCAGCAACAGCAGCAGGGCAACCAGCTTCCAACGGATTAACCAGGCGGCTCCGGCGACATAGCCCTTGCGTGACGCATAGAGGGCTTTATTGAACCAGGCGAGGGGTCCGTGGTGAATGAGGGTCGGTTTTTTCAGCAGCACAGCACAGAGTGCCGGACTCAACGTCAGGGCACTGAACGCCGAAATAACAACGGCGGTACAGATGGTGACCGCAAATTGTTTGTAGAGTTGGCCGGTGATCCCGGGGAGGAATGCAACCGGGATAAAAACCGCCATAAGAACCAGTGTCGTAGCGATAATTGGTCCGGTCACCTGTCCCATCGCTTTGATCGCAGCATCCCTGGGACTCAGCTGATCTTCATGCATGACGCGATAGACATTTTCGACGACGACGATAGCGTCATCGACCACCAGCCCGATTGACATGATCAGGGCAAATAGTGAGATCGTATTGGCGTTATAACCCAGTGCCAACAGCACGGCGAAGGTTCCGATCAGCGAAACCGGGATGGTGACGGTCGGTATCAGGGTCGAACGCCAATCCTGCAGAAAGATAAAAGTTACTGCCACCACCAGCAGAAAAGTGAGGAACAGGGTCCAGACCATTTCATGAATGGCTGTGGCAATATAGCGGGTTGAATCGTAGATGGTCTGGTACTGCACATCGCTGGGAATCCGCTCGGCTAAGTGTTCCAGCTCTGCTGTGAGTCTCTCCATTGTTGCCAGGGCATTGGCATCGGAAGAGCTGTAAATCGCCAGGGTAACCGCCGGGCCACCGTTGAGGATCGAACGGGTACTGTACGATTCGGCTCCAAGTTCTACCCTGGCAATATCACTGACACGAACCAGACCACCCCGATCATTGGAACGGACGATAATATCCCTGAACTCATCGATATTTTTGAGTCGCCCTTTTGCCCGCAGGGTGTACTGAAGTTGTTGGCCAGTATTGACCGGTTCTGAACCGATGGCGCCGACTGCCGCCTGGACATTTTGTTGGCGGATTGCAGTGATCAGGTCATCTGCCGTCAGCCCCAGAGCGGTCATCCGTGCCGGGTTCATCCAGATTCTCATACTGTAAACAAGTTCGCCAAAGATAGAGATATCACTGACACCATCGATACGGATGAGTGCATCCTTAATGGTGCTACTGACATAGTTACTTAAAAACAGCTTGTCTCGTGTCCCCCCGGGCGAATAAAAACTTATCGCTCCGAGCATATCGGATGACCCTTTGCGCACCGTGACCCCCTGCTCAACAACCTCCTTCGGCAGTTTAGCCAGCGCCGCCTGAACCCGGTTTTGCAGGTTGACCTGAGCTATAGCTGGATCAGTGCCAATCTCGAAGGTGACACTCAAACTGTAGCGACCACTATTGGAAGAGGACGACGACATATAGAGCATATCCTCCACCCCATTGACCGCCGATTCAATTGTTGTTGCCACACTGTTGGCAAGTACCTGTGCATTCGCTCCCGGATAAGTGGCACTGACCCGAAGCGTCGGTGGGGTTATCTTTGGGTATTGAGCGACGGGGATATTGAGCATGGCGATCAGTCCAGCCAGGGTGATCAGAATTGCCAGAACTACCGCCAGGCGGGGGCGATCAATGAACACTTGTGAAATCATCGATCAATCCTTCTCCACTGCGGCAGCGATTGTAGTTTTGACCAGCTGCCCCGGACGAACTTTTTGGAGCCCCTGAACAATGATTGTCTCTCCAGCAGTCAGCCCGGTCTCAATGGCCAGGAATGACCCAATGGTGGCTCCTGTAGTGACGGATCGCTGTTCCACTTGACCTTGATCATTCACCACCAGCACATAGCGGCCATTGCGATCCTCAAGAATTGCAGCCTGTGAGATGACCGGCATTAACTTTGTCTGACTCCGGCCAGCGACAAGGGTGACATATTGGCCTGGTAATAAAAGGGCATCATGATTGTCAAACAAAGCCCGTACGGTAACGGTTCCGGTTGTCGGATCGACTTGATTGTCGACAAAATCTATCCGCCCGGAATTTTCAAGCAGTTGACCGTTGGCTAGTTTAAGTCGTGGTTTCATGATGCTGTTTATTGGTTTGTTGGTAGCATCGGCCTGAGCTGCCCGGATGGCAGAAATATCATTTTCACTGAGGGAAAACTGAACGCGGATGGGATCCAGCTGAACAATTTTAGCCAGGGCTCCTGAAGTTGGTCCACACAGGTTTCCTTTAGTCAAAGCTGTTGCTCCGATGCGACCGCTGATCGGAGCTGACACGCGTGTATATTCAAGCTCAATTTCAGATAGCCGTAAAACTGCTTGAGCCTCCTTTAACTCTGCAAGAGTCTGCTGTTCTATCGCCTCGGCTATCTCAATATCGGTGATTGGAATCCCACCAGAACGCACTGTGTGAACCCGTTTCAGGTGTTGTCTGGCTTTTTTCAGTATAACTTGAGCTTTAGCTACTCGGGCTTGATTTGCTGCAACCCTTACCCGGTATGGTGCTGGCTCAATAACGTAAAGAAGATCACCGGCGCGAACGTCACTCCCCTCTTTAAAATGAATCTGTTCCAGAAATCCGCTGACCCGTGCAGTCAAAGCAACCGTCTGCACCGCCTCCACATGACCTACATATTCGGTCAGGGGAGTCACATCCTTTTCAGCCACAGTGACAACTGTGACCAGAGGTGGAGTTCCGGTTTTTTTGGTCGGAGCTGCTGTCGCTTTTCTGGGGAGAACGACTACAAGGGATAAGATCAACAAGAACATAACAACAAAATTTATCGTGTGTACTGCTTTTGGAAAACAGAATAGAGGGTGTTTTATTGGGTGATGAATGTGTTTCATGGTTTCAGTGCTCCAGGAAAATTTATAGTTTTCAGATTGTTAAGAATCGACCCTGTTTCTAATCGCATCCCAACAGCCATCAGCTAGTTGAATTATCATCGCTTCATCCAATTTAACCAGTCCAGCCATTGCATCTCGAAGCAGAAAGAGAACCGGGCCAAAGGCTAAAGCATGCAACAGTGGTACAGGCAAGGACTTGATCTCTTTGCGACTTCCTTCAAAAAAAAGTTTCATAAACGGATTTTGACGGTCAGATATTTTTTCGAGTAGCAGCTTCTCCCGTTTCTTCTCAATTCCGAAGGGTGAATGGTAATACTGCTCCAAAAATTTGAACTCGTGAGGGTGGTCTTTCAAGAAACAGGTAAGGTTGATGATGAGATGCAGAAATTGCTTTCGAGTCGAGTGCGTTGGATCAACTCCATCTATAATTGCCATCTGGAGAGCTTCATCGACTTCTTCATAAAGAGTCTCAATCAACGTGTTTTTATCTTTAAAATAGCGATAAACACTACCAACGCCAACATTGGCTTGATCCGCAAGCCGAGCCATTGGAGCATTATGAAAACCATACTCTGAAAAAAGCTCTAATGCGGCTTTCAATATAGCTTTTCGTTTATTCTCATCTATAGATGGCATATGAGTTCCCTCTTGCGGAATGAACGTTCCGTCAAAGGTAGGGATTAATAAATTACATGTCAAGAAATTAGGTCTGGGGCAATTTAGAAACGGGAATAAAATAAGGCGGCCCAACCATTTAGGATCAGGTTGGGCCAGGTTTGTATTGCGGATCGTGAATTATTCTACAAATTCTTACCAACAACATATTTGAAATAGTTGTCTATATAAATAGTACCGTCATCTGCTTGCTTTGAACCAATGACTTTCCTTAGTTCCTTTTTTAAGGTTTCTTCACTGATAGCTTTCAGAGCCATTTGAATTGGTCCAGTTGATATATTTACTTTCCAAAAGATTTCGAAATCTTTGTACTTAAATGGACAATGAACATCTTTACTCACAATGATATCTAATCCAACGGACTCCATTAAGTTTTCAAGCACATTGTCTCCTGATAATTCAAATGGTCCCTTGCCTGCAGGAGGTGAAGGTAGAAGCTTTTTTACCGCCTCAAAAATAATTCGATATTCGACCTTTTCAGGTTTACTCCAGAGACTGACAGCTACCAACCCATTCCTTCTGGTGACCCTTTTAAGTTCACGCAGCGTCTCACGTTTATCCTCTGTATATTGAAGGGAGCTTGATGCTAATACAACATCAAACATGCTGTCTGTGTAGGGTAATTCCTGAATATCTCCGACAGTGAATGTCCCGCTAAGCACCTGCTTTTGGGCAAATTCAACCATAGCGGGAGCTGCTTCAATTCCTGTGATTTTTGCCCCACGCTGCTCTGCCAACAAGCATGCCCCGCCACCGCCGCAGCCAGCATCTAAAAAATTGGAATTGCTGTTGAGATTAACTTCATCAAAAATGGCCTCCCACTGGGGTTTCTGTAACGGCTCTTGAAGCTCACACCAGTTACGTGCTGCTGAATTCCATAAAGCTCCTTGAATTTCTCCGCTTCCCATGATTTCTCCAAGAATAAATAGGGTTTGTGGTGAGATGCTTGCCTTTAAGGGGGCAAAGCGTCTTTGCCTTACGAACAGTGCTTTTCTTGAAATTGGTATCATGTCTCCAGAAGATACTCGTTCAGGTTGATTTTTTTATGGATTGTTGAATAGGATCATTTTAAGTATTAGTAGAAAACAAACGGTAACCAACATTGGCTTAACCAGTTTGCTCCCCTTTAACATGACAGCTTCGGAGCCATATCGAGCTCCAATCCATTGACCGATGGCCATACAAAGACCAACCCGCCAGACAACATTTCCACCCAGAATAAAAACCGTCAATGATGCTGTATTGGTCGCAAGCAACAACAATCTGGTGTGGGCAGTTGCCTTCGAAAGGTTGTAGCCTAGCAAAGAGACAAAACCAAGGGCAAATAACGAACCAGAAGCTGGCCCGAAAAAACCATCATAGAAACCCACGATGGAGGTAATGAGCGCGGCAAACAGACCTATCTGCATCCGCTGCTGCTTATCAAGATCACCTATTCTGGGTGAAAAAAGAAAATAGAGAGCAACCGCACCAATGAGCCAGGGTATATATTTTATTAAAAAATCGGCATGAATATGCTGTATCACGAGCGCGCCTAAGGCAGCACCAGCAAAAGAACTGAGAAGCGGCAGCTTCATGGAGGGAATATCCAACACCCCTTGTCGTCGGTAATACATGACTGCAGACAATTTCCCGAAGATTCCCTGCAGCTTACTTGTCGCCAGGGCTTCTACGGGCAAAAATCCCGACAATATGAGGGTTGGTAAAACGATGAGTCCCCCACCACCACTTATCGAATCAACAAACCCCGCAATGAGTGAAGTCGTAAATAAAAGGCCATATATTTCGTACGATAAATCCAAAAGAATCTCCACGGATTAGATGCTTTTGATTCCTTTTTCGTTAGAACTTTTATCATTCTTTTCATTTCTCAATTACTTTTTCAGTGCGGTGGATCGTTTTTTATTTTTGCCATATATTTCAAAGCATAGTGGAAGATCAATACAGAAAATGCTTGATCTTCTCCCCCTTCTCCCCAATCTCAGTCATTGCATCAATACCGATCTGCAGATGGCTATTGGCCCATTGTTGGGTCACTTGTTGATCCGACTCCTCGGTTTTCACCCCTTCGGGAGTAAGAGGCACGTCTGAAACCAGCAAGAGGGCACCACGAGCGATAACGTTATAGTGACCAACGATAAAAATGGTCGCAGTTTCCATGTCGATACCAATACTGGTCATCTTTTTGAGTTTTTCCAGAAATGCCTGATCGTGTTCCCAGATACGACGATTGGTCGTATAAACCACCCCCGTACGATAGTCGTGTCCATGTTCGAGAATCTTCTCGGAAATAAATTTGTGCAGTTTAAACGATGGCAATGCCGGAACCTCAGCTGGAAAATAATCGTTACTGGTCCCTTCGCCACGAATAGCAGCATTCGGCAGAATAAAGTGGCCGATCTCGGTCGATTTCTTCAGCCCGCCACACTTGCCGAGAAACAGTACTCCCTTCGGTTGTATCGCACTGAGCAGATCCATTATCGTGGCCGCATTTGCTGAACCTATGCCGAAATTGATGATAGTCAAACCACTACTGTTAGTGGCCGACTGCATCGGTCTGTTTTTACCCTGAATGTCGCAGGAAAATTTCTCCGCAAACTTGTCGACATAGTGGCGAAAGTTGGTCAGTAAAATATAGTCGCCAAAGTCATCAAGCGACATCCCGGTATAGCGTGGCAACCAGTTTTTGGTAATCTGCAGGCGGTCAACCATGAAAGCTCCCTCTACAATATTGATAAGTTAAAACAAAGATCAAACTAAGATTGGTAATCCTTCCTGGACTGAAAGATATTAAAGAAGGACAACCTATTGCTCGTCAAAAAACAGTCACACAATAAACCACCAAGCACTGAGTGTAGCAAAAGAAAGTCTTGGACTAAATTTACCATTCAACGACAAACAACAAAATTCGCCGTTTGTGACGTCAAGTCAAACACAACTTTGATCCTCTTGTCTCTCAGTTGCTGAAGCACTTGCTCGACCTTATCTTCCAGCGTGCAACCAACGTCAGCCCAATCCGCCCCATCTCTGCTCACAAACTCCTGAATCATTCTCTGCAAAGTATCCGGGGTGATCTTATCGTAGGGTATCTCTATCCCTTCTTCGTGGGGGAATATTTTTTCCTGAGACATGAATACCTCTATTATTGAATTATTCTCTCTCTTTAGCTGATTGTCAGGCGATATGAACATTTCATCTGGTCATAGCTTTTTTTATTTCAACTTCACGGCATCTGGCACGATTGCGATCATGCCCGCTCTCCAAGTTGGATGAAAAGATGCCTGAATCCGGCATACTGAATAACCAGCGCGTCATTGTTGTTGATGGTACTAAGGCATGCGAAGCCTGATATTATCAGCGGGTGTGGCAAAAGCGTTGCAACCTCTTAGCTTTTCGATGGCACTGTCCTTGTTGGAAAAATCAATCCTGCTGGTAAAATCTTGAACGTGCTGCATTTGTTTAATGAATGCAACGGGATCACATTCGTTAGTCATCCGCTTGAGACCAGAAAGATACTCAGTACGAAATACCGAGGGGACAATAATTCTGACCTGCCCGCTTGCAACAAGTTCAGCATTCATCATGGCTCTGGCAATACGACCATTCCCATCATCAAACGGATGGACTTCGAGGACGAAAAACATCATTGCCAGAGCTCGTGCAAACGGATGAACCAAACCGCGATAAAGTTCAAACCCTTGCCGCAGGGTTCCGCGCACCAAATCTGGATCAACAAATCGAGTTAATCCAGCAATATTTGGACGCAGTTTATATTGTCCCGGTCGCTTGTCCGGTCGCCCTTCCAAAATAACCGCATGACGTGAAATCAAAAGATCTTCAAATTCCTCGAAGGTGCTGGGTATTTTTGTCATTTCATCAATACTGCCGACGATTCTGTATGCGCCTAAAATATCGTGACCATCCTCGGGGCGAGTTGGTGGCACAATGCCTGAGTCTATAATTTCATACGCCTCTTCGACTAAAAACTCAGTACCTTCAATAAAATTTGAGAAATAAGCATCAAAAAATGCAGTTGTATAGAACTCTTCACCAGACTCTGATGAATTTCGAACTGGAAATGGTGCATCGGCAATGGCAGCCCTGAGAGCGGCAAAACGTTCAACCGCTTTTGGTTCGTATCCCTCACCGATACTATGTGCCTTTGATAAGGGGGAGGACAGGTTTGCCTCTTTGGTTCCCAGAACGGCACCGATCAACTCGTTCAGCTTCGTAAATACACTCTCCAGCTCTAGCAGGTTAGCGACCTCTCGTGCCCGGTCACGCAAGCGATTAAGTTCCTGTTCGCCATTACTGCCTAATATCACCGCAAGACGTTCTTCTATTTCGTGCCGCGAAAGAACTTTAAGTTCTCGTCCGCTATCTTTTGAAGGTAGGAGATTTTCAAGATAGGCTCTTTCCCGGCAAGCGACATAAAGGTTTAATATCGGGGAGTCCCAGCCTTCTAGCGCCCCGTGACCTTTTTGGACAAATATTTTAAGACCAGGAAGATCAATAGTTCTCCGGTACTCTCCCGTGACATAGATGCACCCGGCCGGAGAGATTTTATTTTCAATTGCAGAGCGATGGCTTACAACTGTGCCTGGAATAAGGAGGGACAATATTTGCCAAACATTTTGACGAACAATTTGTTCAGGAGAGTCCTTTAAATTTGAAGTATAAAGTTTCGGGCCGATCTTGCGAACGAGACCCGATTTCACAGCTCGTGATATCTCAGCACTCTGGCTTGTATCTGAAATAAAGAGAAATGGAAATTTTTTCACTTAAATCACCCGAACCTTAACGTTTATGTGGAAATATTTTCACAACACGCCAAATTATGTCAATTTT
>JAOZMV010000017.1 GCA_029934095.1 Desulfuromusa sp.
CCATCTGGAGAATGAGCGCTGTGACGAACTGGCTCGTTTGGAAATCACCAAGGCTGCTGATACGATCGGATAATAAATTCCTCTAAGGTGAGAAACTATGACTATCGAAAAACAAATTGAACAATTTCTTGCTTCACCAATATTTGGAGTGGTCGGAGCATCAACCAATCGTGATAAATATGGCAATAAGGTACTACGCTGTTATCAGCAGAATGATCGATCAGTTATCCCGGTCCATCCCCAAGAACAACAGATTGAAGCTGTTGATTGTGTTGCCTCAGTGACTGATCTTCCTGATGAAGCAGAGAGTCTCTCGATGATCACCCCTCCTCGAGTTACCGAAAAAATCGTGGAACTGGCAGCGGCTAAAGGGATTAAAAATATCTGGATGCAACCGGGCGCTGAAAGCCCCGCTGCGGTCAAATATTGTGAAGAGCAGGGGCTTAATATTATTGCCGATGGGAGCTGTCTGCTGGTCGTATTGGGGTATCATGAGCATTAGTGTTCCGTGCGGTTAATCCTATCCTTTAATTCTGACCATTTTGTCTGCTATCTCAGAACTTGATTCTTCTGTTTTTAATTGACCTTCCCACCAGTTGTTTTTACCGGTTAGTCTAATAAAATTTACCCTTAAGTTGATGGGTTGTTGAATTTAGAGATTTTCTTGCAAGGATTTTTATTATGGATGCACTGCAGCAACGCTTTACTCAGCTAAAAGAGGCACTGTCGCAACAGGTTATCGGGCAGCCAGAGCTAATTGAACGTCTATTGATTGCACTGTTGGCCGATGGCCACTTACTGGTTGAAGGGGCTCCTGGGCTGGCCAAGACCCGCGCTATCCGGCAGTTGGGTGAACTGTTGGAGGGGAGTTTTCACCGGATTCAGTTTACTCCCGATCTGCTCCCGGCGGATTTGACCGGGACGGACGTTTATCGTGCACAGGATGCTTCCTTCGCTTTTCAGCCCGGGCCATTATTCCACAATCTGATCCTTGCCGATGAAATCAACCGTGCGCCAGCTAAGGTTCAATCGGCATTGCTTGAGGCAATGGCAGAGCGGCAGATCAGTGTTGGTCAAACAACTTACCGATTAGAAGACCCCTTTTTGGTTATGGCGACCCAGAATCCGATCGAGCAGGAGGGTACCTACCCTTTGCCTGAAGCCCAGCTGGATCGATTTCTGTTGCATGTGCGAGTTGGTTATCCTGCTGTAGAAAGTGAACGGAAGATTCTTGCTCTGGCGCGGCGTGAGGCGTCTGGGCAGGTTGCAGAAACTTCTCTTCAGAGTAAGGTTCCGGTTCTTTCGGTGGTTGAGTTACGTCATGCCCGCCAACAGGTTCTTGATCTCTATCTGGCAGAAAATCTGGAAGAATATTTGTTGCAATTAGTGTTGGCTACCCGCCATCCGCAGCCCTATGGTGAGGATCTGGCGGGGGCAATTCTCTATGGAGGAAGCCCGCGAGCCAGTATTGCCCTCGATCGCTGTGCCCGTGCGCGAGCCTGGCTGGCGGGTCGGGATCATGTTTTACCGGAGGATATCCAACATCTGGCTTTTGATGTGTTGCGGCATCGGTTGATCCTCAGCTATGAAGCAGAGGCCAACGGGATGGATGCTGACCGACTGATTTCTGAACTGATTGCCCGTGTTCCGGTGCCCTGATGGCGCAAAGGGTTTCATCAGTCAACCCCTCCCCGGTCAAAATTAATCTGAGAGAATTGATTGCTCTGGGTGATCAGCTACTTCCTGTCGCCTGGCAGGCCAAGCGGCAGTTGGCGGCACAAAGTGGCGGCTATCGCAGCCGTTTTCGTGGCCGCGGGATGGAATTTGCCGAGGTGCGTGCCTATTTGCCCGGTGATGATATTCGCAGTATTGATTGGCGGGTGACAGCGCGGCGCGGTAAAGTACATACCAAGTTGTTTCACGAAGAACGGGAACGCCCGGTGATTCTTGCCCTGGACTATCGGCGGCCGATGTTTTTTGCGACTCGCGGATGCTTCAAGGCGGTCCAGGCCTCGCACTTGGCAGCGCTGCTGGCCTGGCAGGCTCTGTCGCGTGGTGACCGTATCGGTGGGTTTATCTTTTCTGAAGAACGCAATCTTGAATTGCGACCGCAACTGGGGAAGAAAGCGGTTCTGCAACTGTTGCGTCAGATGGTCGCAGATCCGGTCTGGCAGCGTTCTCCACATCGTCCGTTTGCACCACAGCAACGTCTTGCTGCAACCTTGCAGCGTCTCCATCGGGTTGCCCGCCCCGGCAGTTTAATTCTGTTACTCAGCGATTTCAGCCAGTGGGATGATCAGGTCGAAAAACAGCTGGCTCTCCTCGGCCGCCATTGTGACCTCGGACTGATCCATTGTTTTGATCCCCTTGAAGCCGAACTTCCCCCCGCTGGATCTTATCGGCTTAGTGATGGTGAGCGGGATTTGACCATCGCCACCGCCGATCGAAGCGCACGTCAGCAATATCAACACCATTTCAATCAGCACCGTGAGCAGCTTGAGAATTTCTGTCATCGCCAGCATTGTCAGCTTTTTTTACTGCCAACTGATGGCGATCCACTGGAGTCTCTTGCCGGCATGAAAAGAGGGCGTTGATATGGGGCAAGCTAGCGCAATAAATCCTGTTGATCTGCCCTTGCGTGATATCCACCTCCCCGCACCGATTGGCTGGTGGCCGGTGGCTCCCGGCTGGTGGATTCTGGTCGGGCTGTTACTGCTGTCGTTGATCACTATCTGGAGTCTACGCCGTTTCCGGCAGCGGCGGCGCATGCGGCGTCTTGCTCTGTGTCAACTTGAAGAATTGGCTAAATTGCCCGAAACAGAGTTACCAACAGCTCTCTCCCGGTTTTTACGCCAGGCGGCTATCAGCCATTTTCCACAACAGGATTGTGCTGGCTTAACCGGTCAGGCCTGGTTGGAGTTTCTGGACCGTCCCTTTGCAGATCAACCTTTTACCACTGGTATAGGCTCTTGTTTGAGTGATGCCCCCTATCGTCAGATGATGCAAATCAATGCGGTCGCATTGATCACCCTGTGTCGCCGCTGGCTGAAAAAACTTCCTCCCCAAAAACTGCATTCTGGGAGGGAACGATGATCCATTTTGTCTGGCCCTGGGCTTTTATCCTGTTACCTCTCCCCTGGCTGATTTATAAGTTCTGGCCACCGGCATTAGCTGCTGAAGAGGCCGCTCTCTGGGTCCCGACTTTAGCCCCTTTTGCAGGAGTGCAGCATCAGCGTAGCCGCCGGAAGGGGCGTTGGCAGTTGCCCTTGGCACTTTGCTGCTGGTTACTTCTGCTGGGCGCTACCGCCCGCCCGCAATGGCTCGGTGACCCGATTGAATTGCCGGTCAGCGGTCGTAATCTGCTGCTGGCGGTTGATCTCTCCGGCAGTATGCAGACCGAGGACTTTTATCTTGATGGGGAAACTGTTAATCGTTTGACCGCACTGAAAGCGGTCGCTGGTAAATTCATTCAGCAGCGAGTCGGGGATCGGCTCGGGTTGATTTTGTTTGGTGATCAACCCTACGTGCAGGTTCCATTAACCTTCGATCGGCGAACGGTCGAGCAGTTGCTTGATGAGGCTGCCATTGGTCTGGCCGGTCAAAAAACGGCTATTGGTGATGCTATCGGTCTGGCTGTCAAGCGTCTTGATGGGGGAACAGGCGAGGAACAGGTTCTGATTCTGCTCACCGATGGCGCTAACACTGCCGGTCAATTGAAACCACTCAAAGCGGCTGAACTTGCTGCTGCTGAAGGGTTGAAAATCTATACAATTGGCCTCGGTGCCGAGACGATGGAAGTGCGGGGTTTTTTCTTCAACCAGACGGTGAATCCATCAGCTGATCTGGATGAAGAGACCCTCACCGCGATTGCGCAGCAGACCGGTGGACGTTACTTTCGTGCCCGGGATACAAATCAACTGGCAAAGATCTATGCAGAGTTGGACCGCCTTGAGCCGGTGGAGCGTGATCACAACGTCTATCGTCCGATCTCTGAACTCTATCCCTGGCCTTTAGGTCTGGTTCTTTTTTTTAGTTTGCTGCTTCTCTTGTTGCCACAACTACCGCAGCGAACAGGCTGGAGGGGCAAATGAGCAATTTTCATTTTTTGCGCCCGGAATGGTTTCTGGCCTTATTACCGTTATTACTGCTGCTTTTCTGGTTAGCACGACGACGGTTGCGCAGTCGTAGTTGGCAGGCGGTCTGTGATCCAGAGCTACTGCCCCATCTGCTACTTGGCCACTCTGTGCGGCGGGCCAACTGGCCGATATGGCTGCTGCTGGTCGGTCTGCTGCTGATGGTTCTTGCTTTGTCCGGCCCAGTTTGGAAACGTCAACCGCAGCCGTTGTTTCGGCAGCAATCGGCACTGGTGATTCTGTTTGATCTCTCCCGCTCAATGGAGGTGGCTGATCTGCGACCCAGTCGTTTTTTGCGTGCGCGACTTAAAATTGCCGACCTGTTGCGACAGCGCGAGGAGGGGCAGACCGCGCTGATCGTTTTTGCGGCGGATGCATTTACGGTCACTCCGCTGACTGAGGATCGACACACTATCGAATCTCTGTTGGAAAGCCTTGACCCTGAATTGATGCCGGTTCAGGGGAGTAACCTGACGCGGGCTATCCAGCGTGGAGCGGAATTGCTGCAGCAGGCGGGGTTGCAACGGGGGCGGCTGTTATTGGTAACCGATGAGGATCGCCCGGAACTTTCTCTTGATGCTGCCAGACAACTTAAACAGCAGGGGTTTGAACTGGCAGTCCTCGGTATTGGTAGTTCGGAAGGGGCTCCGATTCCTCAACCTGGGGGTGGTTTTTTTAAAGATGGGCAGGGTGACCTGGTGTTACCTAAACTTAATGCTGCCGGGCTACGACAGCTGGCAACCGCTGGTGGTGGTAACTATCAGCAGCTGAGTGTGGATGACACTGATCTGCGCAGTTTGCTGGCCGGACTGGGAGAGCATCGCTTTGATCAACCGGGACAACCCGCTGCAGCGACCGGGGATCGCTGGCGTGAAGAGGGGGTCTGGTTGCTCTGGCCGGTGGTTTTTCTTGCGGCACTGGCTTTCCGGCGTGGTTGGTTGCTGGTATGGACCTTGTTGCTGTTGCTTCCCCCTTCTGCCGAGGCGTTGAGCTGGGCTGAACTCTGGAAAACTCCGGATCAACAGGCTGCACAAGCTTTTGTAGAAAAAGATTTCACCGAAGCAGCACAACAGTTTCAGGATCAACGCTGGAAATCGAGTGCCCTTTATCGTGCTGGTGAATTTGCCCCCGCCGCTAAACTGTTTGAACCATCGCAGTACGCTGACGACTGGTATAATCAAGGGAATGCGTTGGCAAAAGGGGGTGATTTTCCCGCTGCCCTCAAAGCCTATCAGCAGGCGTTGGAATTGGAACCAGAGCATGCCGACGCGCAGTTCAACAAAAAACTGCTTGAAACCGCTTTGCAACAGCAACAAAATGAGGAAAATCAACCGGGTCCACAGAACCAGCAGGGTGACCAACACAACAAGTCCACTGAAAATCAGAATTCGTCAGATAAGGATCAATCTGCAGATCAGCAAGGCAGCTCTTCTGAAAATAAAGAGGGCAAAAAATCGCAACAAAACAAACCTGGCGGGAAGGATAAAAAAGCAGAAAATGAAAAATCTTCAACCCCTGCCGGGTCAGGAAAAGATGAAAACACCCCAGCTGATCAAGCCTCTGAAACGACTCAAAACCAGGACAGGGGGGCCTCTGCTGATCAACCGGAAAGGCAGATCGATCCACCCACAGCAGCACTTGAAGATACAGTTCCTGAAACTGCTGAACAGCGCGAATCACGGCTGCTGTTACAACAGATTCCCGACGATCCGGGCGGGCTGTTACGGCGCAAATTTCTCTATCAGTACCGTCAACGCGGTCAACAACCTGAAACGGATCGATCATGGTAAATAGATGGCGTATATTTTTGTTGCTCTTTTTGATCTGCACACTTTGGGTTAGCAGCGCAATGGCAATATCGGTGCAAGCGGTGGCAGATCGCAACCGGGTCGCTGTTGGTGAGAGTTTAAACCTGGAATTGCGGGTCACTGGCAAACCCGATATGGAGCCCGATCTCTCTGCTCTGCAACAGAACTGGGATATTCTCAGACGGTCACAGAGCAGCCAGATTCAGATTATTAACAAGAGCATAAGTCGTTCAGTTATTTATAATTTAACCCTGATGCCGAAAAAAACGGGAACGGTGATCATTCCGACAGTTTGTTTCGGTTCTGATTGCACCATCCCACTCCCAATCGAGGTTGTTTCCAGTCCCTCTACCGCTAAAGTAAAGAGTTCTCCGCTGCTGCTGGAGGCCGATATCAGCCCGCAGAAAGTGGTGGTACAGGAGCAACTGTTACTCAGAATTCGCCTGTTGCGGCGGATTGATCTCATTGATGGACAATTGACCGAACCGGATCCTGTCGGGGTTGCAACGGTGGTTAAACAACTCGGTGATGCCCGTAGTTATGAAACCCAACGTGATGGTCAGATCTATCATGTGATTGAGCGTAATTACGCAATCTTTCCGCAAAAAAGTGGAATCTTGCAGATTCCAGCGTTGCAATTTGATGGAACGGTTGCCAATGGAAACTCCCGCTTCGATCCTTTTAGTCGTCAGGGTCAACGGGTTCGTCGAATGACACAGCCTCTGCGGGTTGAGGTGCTGCCGCTTCCGGTTGATCTGGGCCTACGCCCCTGGATTCCTGCAACGACACTTAAACTGCAGGATAGTTGGCAGCAGAAGATTCCGCACTTTGTCGTTGGAGAACCGGTCACTCGTACACTGCAACTGAGTGCTGGCGGGGTGTTGGCTGCACAGTTGCCGGAGTTACAATTGAATCTTCCAGAAGGGTTCAAGAGTTACCCTGATCAACCGCGTCGCGAAGATGAGTTGAGCAACAGTGGAATCACCGGGTTGCTGGAACAGAAGATTGCCCTGATTCCAACTCGCCCAGGATATTTTCAGTTACCCGCAATTGATCTTGACTGGTGGGATGTTGCGACCGGGGAGTGGCAACGTGCCCATTTGGCAGCACTCTCTATCGATGTTGCAGCTGCTGCCAATGGTGTGTCAGAGAATATGCCCGTTGCGTCCGGTTCTTCTCTATCAGCTCCGGAGAAAAATACTTTAGCAGAGAGACAAAAAACACTGCCAGCTCCGGTTCCCGCTGAAATGGAAGCCACCGGTACAGTTTCTCCACCAGCCGGTTTCTGGCCGTGGTTAAGTCTTGGTCTGGCTCTCGGCTGGTTATTATCCATGCTGCTGTTATTTCGGCAGCGGCGCTATTCACAGCCAATCACAGAGGCTGAAACCAAGGTCAAACAACTCGATGAAAAATCGGCCCGACTCATTATTGTTCAGTCTGCCCGCAAGAATGATCCACAGGCAACCCGTCAGGCGCTGCGTCAGTGGTGTCGAACCCTCTATCCCGAATTATCGACCGGTGCTTACGAACAATTTTTTAATGCCGCTGATTCGGGGTTAAAGCAGCAGTTGGAAAATCTGGATCGCAGTCTCTACGGAAGTTCTGGACAAGCTTGGAGCGGGGATGTCTTGGCGAAATTGATAGTGGACTGGCAGAAAAAAGAGGTTGGAAACAAAAAGGCCGAGCTGCCCGATCTCTATCCCTGATTTTGAGTTTCAATTCTTCTTCACTGCGGAGAAGGGTTATCACGGCCAAGTTTGGATTTTTTATCAGCAACAGATAAAATGAAAGTTTATTTATCACCTTGTTTTTTTGCTATACTGCGTCCGCAAATAGCTTTGTTAGCTTGTATTGCCGAAGAGGGTCTTACAGAATAAAGATATTCCCCTTGCCCCTGTCTCGTAGGACACTGGAAGCAAACCCAACAGGTATTGATGTATTGGTGGAAGAAGTATCCTGATTTTCTCAGAAAGCACTTTTAAAACTGTATTCCTGGGAGCTGATTTTATGTGCAAGAAAATTTTTATTGCTGCAACTGGTCAACATTGCGGCAAAACCACGACCAGCTTGTCCCTGCTCCATCTGGCTCGAAAAAAATATCATCGGGTTGGCTTTATCAAACCGTTTGGCCCTAAGCGGACTAATTATCTGGGCCAGCTTGTCGATATCGATGCAGCTTTAATTGCCCATGTTTATGGAATGGAGAATCAGCTGAAGCTGATGTCACCCGTGGTTCTTGATGTCCATACGACCCGCGAAGTTTTGGACGGAAACAAAGATCCACAACAATATTTAGAGGCAATCTGTCATGCTACTGCCGAGTTGGAAAAAAAATGTGATTTCCTGATTATCGAGGGTGCCGGCCACACTGGTGTTGGTTCCGTTCTGGGGCTCAATAATGGACAACTGGCTCAACAGCTTGATGCTCCAGTTTTAATGGTTGCCGGTGGTGGTATCGGCAATGTGATCGATGCCATCGAACTGAATTTAGCCCTGTTTCGTGAAACCGGTGCTGAAGTGCGGGTGATTTTGCCAAATAAGTTAATTAAAAGTAAGCGGGAAACCACGTTGAAGTATCTTCGACTTGCTTTCAAGGATACCGCGATTCAGATAGTTGGTGGTTTTAACTATTCACCAATTCTTGCCAATCCAACCTTGAAGTATCTGTCTGAATTGTTGCGCTGTGAGCTTCAGAGTGATAACGACCAGGCAAGCCGTATTGTCCATCATGTTCAACTTGGAGCCGCTTCAACACAGCGGATTATTGATCTGTTGCAGGAGTCAACGTTACTGATTGTCCCCAGCAGCCGGGATGAAGTGCTGGTGATGCTGGCAACACTCTACCACCTTCCAAAATTCAAAAGTAAAATTGCTGGAGTGGTCATTGTCGGGGTCGCTTCTCTTACGAAAATTGTGCAGCGCATTCTTGACGATGCAAATATTCCCTATATGAGGGTAGCTGAGACAGCCGCTGAGATTTATACAACTATTCAGGAAGATGTCGCTAAAATTGGCGCTGATGATGAGGAAAAAATCGCTTTAGTTCAGCAACTGGCAGAAAGTGATCTCGATTTCAAGTTGATTGATTCTCTATTTTAAGGATATGTGATTTATGGGTTTATTCGGGAAACTATTTGGTGGGGACAGTTCTATTGAAGGACTACGTAAGGCGATTGCACAAAAACGTTTTGTTGATGCTCGGCTCCTTGCCGAAAAACTGGCAGGGCAGTCGCTGAGTGAAGTGGAAGCTGTTGAAGTTGAGCAACTCCGGATTGTATCTGGCGATGGTCTGGCCGGACTGAATCTGGATGAAGCCCTGGGACTGCAATGTTGTGGCCATTTTGAGCAGGCTGCCGAGCATTTAAATTTAGCTCAGGAACAGGTGTGTAGCACTGAGTTGCGGGATAAAATAGAGCAAGCTCTTGCTGCCAAACCATTAGTTCCGGAGATCGCTTCAGCGGAAGATCATCGCCTGGAAGCCTGTAACTCCTGTTCTCCCCAAACAAGACCTCTGCTGAATGATGAAGATGCCAACTTTGGTGATGCCGAAAGTCAATTGGAGTTGATTCTGACATCATATCCTGCTGATTTAGCCGAGCGTTATGTCCATAAAAATGAAACTTTTAAAGCCGCTTTTTTATTGTCGCAGGCCGGGCAGGATGAGCAGGCTTTACCACTCTGGCAGCAGGTGGAAGCTGCAGAGCAGGATGACCTCTACTGGTTTGAGTTAGGTTCTCTTTTGGGGCGTACCGGTAAT
Source organism: Desulfuromusa sp. (assembly GCA_029934095.1). Classification (GTDB taxonomy): domain Bacteria; phylum Desulfobacterota; class Desulfuromonadia; order Desulfuromonadales; family Geopsychrobacteraceae; genus Desulfuromusa. Next base: position 9,699 of record JAOZMV010000017.1, read on the forward strand.
CTGGCAGAAGCTTGTCCCGCTCTGGAAATGGCTCTGGAGAAAAATCCCGAACTGTTTCTGGCAATCGAAGCTCTGGTGCCGATTCTGATTGCAGATGGAGATTACCATTTAGCGGAAGAACGGCTGCAGCAATTTCTCGGTCAGGGGGGGGATCCTGCATTTTGTTATGCACAACTGACCTCGCTCTCGGTTCAGCAACAGGAATTCTCCTTTGCCGCTGAGTACGCCCGTCAGGCGATTGCTGCAGGAAACCTTGATCCCAAGTTCATGCTGTTGGCCGCTTCGGTTCTGGAGCATACGGAGGCTCTGGAAGAGACGGAAAACATATTGAGAAAGTTGCCTGCTTCTGGTCGTGGTTGTGGGGGTGGTACCAATCTACCGTTAGCCGAATTCTTGCTCCGGCAAAAGCGTGAGCTGGGTACGATCCTCGATACTTTTAATGCCGCTTGTCGGGAAGACCCGGAAAATCCACGTTGGCAATTGCGGGTTGCCCAGACTTATCTGGCTAATAATTGGTCCAAGGAGGGGCTGAAGTTGTTGAAGATGGTGGTTAATGATCCCCGCCTGGACTCTGAACTGCTTCAGGAAGCAAAGCAATTGCTTGCTGAACAGCAGGGTTGATTGTGGCCGCTATCACCAGGTTGAAAAAGTATCTGACAAGTCATGATATTGAAGTGTGGGAATTTGTTGAACTGACAGCAACGGCTGCTACTGCAGCTGCGGCCGTTGGTTGTAGCGTTGCTGAAATCGCGAAAACCCTTTTGTTTCTGGTTGGTGGAACCCCGGTTGCTGTTGTGACCTGTGGTGATATGAAGGTGAACAGTTCCCGTCTGAAACAGGTTTCTGGTCTGTCAGGAAAAGTGAAGTTACCCCAGGGCGATGAAGTGTTAAGTCACACCGGTTATGCCCCCGGGGGTGTCTGCCCTTTTTTACTTCCACCTGAATTACCCCTTTTTCTTGATTCCTCCTTACGGCGTTTCCCAGTGGTTTATGCCGCAGCCGGGAATAGTCATTCAGCTGTGCCGGTGACTCTCTCTCAGCTCGAACAACTGACCGGTGGAAGCATTGCCGATCTCTGTGCTCCTCTTCCTGAAAAACCCAATAGACCCTGACGAATAGAATTTGAAACCATTTAATTAGAATGCTAAGAAGCTGCAGACTAATTGATTCTTCCTGTGAATTCAGGATTGAAAGTTTGCTCGATCGTCGATACCGTCTGTAATACGATTTGCGGGTATTTTTAGCTTTATTAGTTTTCTTGAATATTTGTGCTTACTTGTTATAATGAGCTTTGTATGCTTTTTCTAATATGACTTACTGTAAAGGATTCCATGATGGTTTGGGAGACTGCCAAACAGTCGGATAACAATTATAAAAATACTTGGGGATATGCTCAACTCCTTGAGCATATTGATATTGGAATCCTGGTTCTGGATTTGAATCAGGAATCAATCGATTATTGTAATGCTGCATTTTTTGAAGTGTTACAGGATGAACAACTGTGTCGTAGTTATCAGGGCTTGTACAATCTTTTTGTACAGGATATTGAAGCACTGGACGATTTTGATCTTGCCGGGCGCGTTGCTCATCAAGTGACCCATCAGGGACGCTTGTTCGGCCATTCGGTTTACAAGGTGGCTTCCAACTATCGTTGTGTTTTTATTCGTGATATCACGGAGAAGAGCCGCCTTGAATCGATTGCTCAGGCTGTCAATACAATGGATAATATTGGCTTTATCTTTTCCGGGATTCGACATGAAATTGGTAACCCGTTAAATTCTCTAAAAATGGCTTTAAGTGTATTGAAGCAGAGTTCAGAAAATATCCGTCCAGAGATGCTGAAAGAATATATTGAGCGTGGTCTTGCCGATATCGGTCGGATGGAATATCTATTGAAATCACTAAAAACATTTACCATGTACGACAGTGTTGATCTCAAAGATATGCACCTGGTTGAGTTTATGGAGAAGTTTATTTCATTGATTGAGCGAGATTTTCACTCACATGGAATTCGGATCAAAACTGAAATTCCGCTTGATATTTCCAGGGTTAGAATAGACGAGAGGGCATTGCATCAGTCATTATTGAATATTTTCAATAATGCAGCCGAGGCATTAAAGGAACAGCCGGCTGCTGAGATCAGTATTCAGGCTGAAGAGCGTGATCAATTGATTTGGTTGACAATTGCCGATAATGGGTGTGGAATTTACCCGGAACAGTTAAAGTATCTGTTTCAACCATTTAATACCAGTAAAGTAGATGGCAATGGACTGGGTCTGGTGATCACCCGTAAACTTCTGGCAATGATGCGCAGTGATATTGATATCGTCAGTCAATCGGGTTACGGAACTCAGGTGATAATCAGGTTGCCGACGGTAGATGCGGTCGCTTCAAAAACCTGAACAACGATATTCTTTTTGCTCCAAAAACAGGTAGGCGTGTGAAAAAAATCCTGATTGTTGATGATGAAAAATCGTTTTTGCTCTCTTTGACCGATGGTCTCAGTGTCCATAGCGATAAATTTCAAATTTTAACCGCTGAAAATGGTCGTGAGGCCGTCAATGTATTGCGTTCAGTTCCAGTTGATCTATTAGTTACCGATTTAAAGCTGCCGGAAATGAATGGTTTTGAACTGTTGGCCTGGACGAGTCGACATCAGCCACAATTGCCAGTGATTGTGATGTCTGCTTTTGGAACTCCAGAAATTGAAGCCCGACTGGCGAAGCTGGATACCCTCCAGTTTCTAGAAAAACCTCTTGATATTCAAATGCTTGAAGAAGGAATCTTCAGTGGTTTGAATGCGGGGGGGAAAAGTTTCATCCGCGGGATTACTCTGGCGACTTTTTTGCAGCTGATGAAAGTCGAGAAAAAAAATTGTACCCTCAAAATTTTCAGTTCCGATCAATCTGCGTACCTATATGTCAGACGTGGTGAAGTGATTGATGCCGAGATTGATGAGCTGGTGGGGCTGGAAGCTGCGCTGGAAATTGTCGGCTGGAGTGACGCAGAAATTGAAATGGATGGCATCTGTCGCCGGCAGGAAGATGTTATTAATCTGCCGATGGAACATTTACTGATTGAGGCATTTAAACGTAAAGATGAAGCCGCTGAACTGGGGAAGACAGGTTCTGTCGATGTGGATGATCGTGTAAATGACTTTTTAGATGGTTTATCCGAGGGAAAGAAGCCGGTTGAAACTCCCGTTAATGAGACACTTAAACAGCTGACAGAGGTTTTAAACAAGCTCTCTCCGGTGCAGGAATATACAATTTTTGATGAGAAGAGCACTCTATTGAATAAAAACTCCGGGAATTGTTCACTGGATGGGATCGACCCCGCAGTTTTTGATTATTTATTGGTTCCATTGGCAGAGGATCTGAACTTTGGTGTCTACCGTTCTGTCACTTTCAATAGTGCCAGCCGAAAACGCTATCTGTTATTCCACTACCAGAAATACCGTGTTCTGGCAAAATTAAAACCGGGGACGCAGTCACAGCAGGTTATTAAAGAGATTGAGCAGCGGATCAACCGCTGAATGGTATGTTTATAGTCAATACATTCGGGAGAGGACCGAGTTATGTTGCATTTAATCGATGAACTCAAGGTGATTCCAGGGGTTATGGGGGCCTGTATAGTAAATTCTCAAGCCGGGTTAAAGGTGACAAACCTTCCCGCTGTCTTCAGGCCTGAACGTTTGACCCTGGTTGGTAAACATTTGTTAAAGCTCTACTCAGTGGGGCGTATGAGTTTTGATGATTTGACTGATATTACCCTGAACTATGATGAATCGGTGGTGGTTGCGCGTGAATTAGAGAAAAATACGTTGATTTTTGCCATTTGTGACCCCACTTTCAATCAGAATCTTTTGACTATGTCGTTTAACTTGCTTCATGAAGAATTCAAACTTGGTAACTTTACTGAAACGGTAGCTGAAACAGCTGCACCGGTAGAAGCAGAATCAGCAATATCTTTACCGCCAATAGAGAGGGCGATTGATGGATCGCTCCAGAATCTGCTTGCAGAGATGAAGGCACTTCTTGGTGAAATCTTGGGACCAATGGCAGGATTTGTCTTTGATGAGGTCAAGGACGACTGGGTGGAGCAGGGGGCACCAGATTTCTCACGGATTGAGGAATTGATTGAACAGCTCAATCAGGAAATTGATGACCAGGATAAAATAGATAAATATCGCCAGCTCATTTCATCAGCCATTGATGGTTTTCAGAAAGGTTAAACGGTTATGGCAACTGCAAAAGATTTTGTTGAGCGGATAAATCGAATTGCCGGTGTCGCTGGTTGTTTATTGGTGAGAAATGATGGACAGGTGATCAGTCAGACCGTGGATGATAACGAAGTTGATTCTGCTTTGCTGCAAATCAGTTCTGGTTTGGCGCGTGATATAATGACTAACGTAGGTTTTAGCCACTGCCACTACATCAGTTTTAATCGGGTCAATAACCAGACCTTCTATATCTTCCCGATTGAAAAATATTTATTGGGCATTACCCAGCAGGCAGATTGTTCTGTTGCTGATATGCTGGATCAGGT
>JAOZMV010000168.1 GCA_029934095.1 Desulfuromusa sp.
GGGGCAAAAAGGAGCTGAAAAATGAGCCAAACAAACGGATTTGCAGCCAGTTCATTGAATAGTCCGACAGCCTCCTAGGATCATTACCCCGGATTCGGACCAGATTCAGGTCTTAGACTTCAGCTGAAGTCTTTGCCTTGAACTTGGCCCAGACACCGGCATGCCGCAACAGCCGTCGGACAGTGTCAGTCGGCTGAGCACCTTTCTTGAGCCATTCCATAGCTCGATCTTCCTTAAAATCCAGCAGAAATTCTTCTTTACGGGGATTATACTGCCCTAAAACTTCAATAAAACGACCATCCCGTGGGAAACGCTCATCGGCCACAACGACCCGATAGACCGGCTTCTTTTTTGCGCCGCCGCGGGCGAGTCTGATTTTTACTGACATACTCTCTTTCCTCCTGGTGTTTCTTATGTTGTCTGTATATTAAACAGGATACCGTTATTGACTATTTGCTGCGTTCAAAATGGCAGCTGGCCACGTTGGCCAATCATCCCTTTGTGCCCTTTTGGCCCCTTTTTCTGCATCTTTTTCATCTTTTTTTGTGCTTCGATAACGCGTTTCAAGAGTTGATTGACATCCTGAACACGAGTACCACTACCATTGGCAATCCGCAAACGACGGGAACCATTTAAAACCCGATGATCCAACCGTTCTTTGGGAGTCATTGAGCGAATGATCGCTTCAACTTTTTTCAATTCTTTCTCAGGCAACTGTGCACCCTGAGCTTTTTTGAGGGCTTTTCCAGCTCCAGGAATCATTTTCAGCAGTGAATCAATGGAACCCATCTTTTTGACCATCTGCATCTGCTCAAGAAAGGTTTCAAGGGTGAAACCACCCTTGCGCAACTGCTGCTCCATCGCTGCAGCATCGTCAGCGTCAACCGCCTCCTGAGCCTTTTCAATCAGGCTGAGGACATCCCCCATCCCGAGAATACGCTGGGCCATACGGTCCGGGTAGAACCGCTCAAGAGCATCAAGCTTTTCACCCATACCGACCAGCTTGATCGGTTTGCCGGTCACCGCCCGAATCGATAGGGCTGCGCCACCGCGAGCATCACCATCCAGCTTGGTCAAAATTACCCCGGTCAGGGGTAACTGTTCATCAAAGCTGGCAGCAACCGTTACCGCATCCTGCCCGGTCATAGCATCAGCGACGAACAGGATCTCCTGTGGTGCCACCTTGTCTACGATCCGTTTAAGCTCACCCATCAACTCTGAGTCGATATGTAACCGACCAGCAGTATCAAGAATAATCGTATCAAAACCATTGAGTTCGGCGTAACTCAGAGCCCGGGTACAGATATCTACAGGATCCTGCCCCACCTGAGAGTCAAAAACTTCAACATTAAGTTGTTGACCCAGAATTTTCAGTTGCGCAATCGCCGCAGGACGATAAACATCAGCGGGAACCAATAACGGATTACGCTTTTCACGCCTTAATTTCAGCGCCAACTTACCACAGGTCGTCGTCTTACCAGCACCCTGCAAACCACAGAGCATCAGGGGCACAGGTGGCTTAACCGCAAGATTGAGAGAGTTGTCCTCTCCCTCACCCATCAAACTGGCAAGTTCCTCGCGGACAATCTTAATCACCTGCTGCGCCGGGGTCAGACTTTTTAGAACATCATGTCCAACAGCACGTTCGCTGACTTTGGCAACAAAATTTTTAACGACACGAAAATTAACATCAGCTTCAAGAAGCACCAGACGGATTTCCCGCATAGTCTCTTTTATATGCTGTTCGGTCAGACGTCCGTGCCCACGCAATTTCTTGAAAACTGAGTCGAGCTTATCAGAAAGTGTATCAAACATACCGCTCTATCGATCACGTCCGCAAAAGAGTAAATATAAAAAACAGTACTCCCTGTTGTCAAGCAAAAACGCTGACAAAACAGGCTGTTTCAGACTAAATTTTGATATTCTCCAGCCCGCATCAACCAGACTTCTGCCACCGACAATCCGCTTTCAGTCAAAGCTTGCTGAACTTCGGAATGCAGCTCAAAAGGATACCTGATCGCCATGCCACAATCGGCACTCAATTGCCGCGGCACGGGAATCAGCAGCGCATCCAGCTGCTCCCCATTTAAAATCTTTTCCGCCTTCATCACTCGGTGAACCGAATGAAATATTGCGACACAATCCCCTTCACTAACCACTAGACATATCCTGTCCACAGAGCACAGCCGCGCATAATGTCATGTTTACAGATGGCATGCAAGCGCTATTCATGGACAAGGGAAATTGACAGTCAGACCATGTAAAGAGTAAAGTAGCCACGCTTTTAAATTCAGCTGCCGATAAAAGGAAAAAATTGCAACCAGATCAAACGCTACCGCTCATTTTTCTTTTGCTTTTTGCTTTTTGCAGCAACCTGCCATTAGGTTATATCCGCGAAACAACCTGTAAACTTTCTCTGCGCTGGTTTATCCTTGTTCATGTATCTATCCCATTTATTGTCATGCTTCGAATCACCTTTGGATTCAGTTGGTACTGGATCCCTTTCACGCTCACCTGTGCTGTGGCGGGACAGCTCCTTGGGGGACAGATTCGTAGAAAGAAGTCAGCATGAAACAGAGTGACCGACCGCCGATGAAAAAAGCGGAGCGGGTTAGCTCGCTCTTGAAGCAGATACTTGGCCAACCGGGGTTTGGTGAACAAATCACCCGACATCAGGCCTGGCTGGTTTGGGATCAACTGGTCGGGGAGCAGATTGCCGCCCGCGCCAGGCCACTCAAGCTACGCAAAGGAGTTCTGGAAGTTCAGGTGGATCACCCAGTCTGGATGCAACAGCTACAAATGCTGAAACCTAAGATTCTTGAAAAAATCAATGCCAAAATCCCCAATGCCGGGATCACCGATATTTATTTGCGCCAAACACGCAGTTCACAAACATATACCCCCCGAAAGACCCGACAGACCTCAGAACCACCACCATGGACCAAGATCGAATTATCCGCTGCTGAAAAAGAATCAATTGAAGATAAATTGTCCGCCATTGGCAATTCAGATTTAAAGCACGAACTACGCAAGCTTTTCACCCGACAGAAACAACTAGATAAAGAACGGGAAGGTTAGGAGGCTAAGCCTCCTAGACCGGAAGTTTCCCATACATTTGCAGCACTTCTTCCGTATAGTCTCTCCCTGCCTTATTGTCTTTGTAAATATACAGCGGCCTTTCAACCTGCAACCCTGGCCGTCCACCCTTGAGCCCCTCCAACAAGACCATTTTTGCTGCCGTCCCCTGTCGAGGATGAACCATCCGTAGCCGCTTCGGTTCAATCCTGGCAGCAACCATCGCCGCCATCAATTCAGGTAATCTCTCCGCCAGATAGATCACCGCAAAGCTGCCGCCATTCTTTAATAACCAACCTGCCGCAGCAACAAAATCAGCTAATCCCCCGGCCAATTCATGCCGGGCAACCGCACGTTCATCATTCGGAGCAATTCTTCCAGAATCAAGTTGCCGGTATGGAGGGTTACTGACAACTTGATCAGCACAGCTCGCCGGGAGAAGATTGCGGATATCACGAATATCACCCTGAAGAATCTGCACCCGGTTCTGCAGGGCATTGAGTTTGACATTCCGCCTGGAGCGCTCCGCCAGTCCAGACTGAAGCTCGATACCAATCAACTCCTGCACATCGCTTAATCTGGCCAACAATAATGGTAAAATGCCACAACCAGACCCTAAATCAACAACTTTCACACTTTTTTTGATATTAACAAAGCGGCTCAAAAGAATCGGATCTAGAGAGTAGCGATAACCATTTTCAGCTTGCAAAAACTGTAGGTTGCCAACCGACAAAGTATCCAAGGTTTCTTTCATTCCATTAGCCCATAAAAAATGCCGGCCTGAATTTTTCAGGCCGGCATTTCAATATAACTTCTTAAAGGTAAAACGATTATTTAACGTGACACTCTTTACACTTGGTAGGACCTTTTTTCTTTTCCTTGTG